>JANPPH010000471.1:0-4029 GCA_031428395.1 Gammaproteobacteria bacterium | reverse complement strand
GCGTTAACACGCATGAATTACACATTGCGTTTGTCGAAGGCGAGCAACTGCATTTCATGCAGCGACTTCTTACCGAAGGAGAGTTTGTTAATGCAAAAGTCACCTGTATAGACGGTCTGCGGGCGGATTTCCCAAACGGATGGGGATTAGACAGAGCATCCAATACCATGCCGTGCCTAACATTGCGTTTTGAAGGCGAGGATCAAGAGTCCTTGTCCGCTATTCAGGAACTGTTTCGAGCGCAATTATTAAAAATATCTCCCACGTTAAACTTGCCATTTTAGGTTTCGACTATGACGTTAAATGCTGTATCTGCCATGAATGTCGCGCACGTCCTGACCGAGGCATTGCCTTATATCCAGCGCTTTGCGGGAAAAACCATGGTCATCAAATATGGCGGTAATGCCATGACGGATGAAAAGTTGAAGCAAGGTTTTGCACGCGATGTAGTGCTGATGAAGTTAGTCGGTATAAACCCAGTCATTGTGCATGGCGGTGGTCCGCAGATCGGCAAGATGCTGGAAAAAATCGGCAAGCAAAGTCAGTTTATCGAAGGTATGCGCGTGACTGACGGCGAGACCATGGATGTCGTCGAAATGGTGCTTGGCGGTTTGGTGAACAAAGAAATCGTCAATATGATTAATCGGCAAGGCGGCAGTGCAGTTGGCTTGACAGGCAAGGACGGCGGCCTGATACGCGCTAAAAAATGGTTTCTCAAGCGCAACACGCCAGAAACGCAAAATGCCGAAACCCTAGACATCGGCCAAGTCGGTGAAGTGGTCAGCATACAGCCTGACATCATTGATCGTCTCGTTATGGGTAATTTCATTCCCGTAATAGCCCCGATCGGCGTGGGCGAAAACGGTGAGTCGTTCAATATCAATGCGGATTTAGTCGCAGGCAAGCTCGCCGAAGTGTTACACGCCGAGAAGCTGATGTTGCTAACCAACATCGCGGGACTTTTGGACAAACAAGGTCAGTTGCTATCGGGCCTTAACGCGCTGCAAGTCAATGAGCTGATTGCCGATGGAACCATTTATGGCGGAATGCTGCCAAAAATTCGCTGCGCACTCGACGCGGTACAAGGTGGCGTGAAAGCGGTACACATTGTTGATGGCCGCGTGGAACATGCGGTGCTGTTAGAATTGTTTACTGATGAGGGCGTGGGCACCCTTATTCGTCAATCAAATTAAGCGCACCTTTAGAAATTCAAATTCCCGTCATTCCCGCCCTCGATTACAGCACTAGAGGGCAGGCTGCGGCGGGAATCCATAAGTTACTGATTTATCGTTTATGCGAAAATCCTGGATTCCCGCCTGCGCGGGAATGACGCATTGTTAGAGGTGCCCTAAATTTAAATGTCGCCTAAGAAAAACTACGATCTCAAACACTCGGTTCACTTAGCGTTTTCAGTCTGATCCAGTGTTTTTAATTCTTTGAAACGGTTGAGGTCGGCAGCGAATTTATCGCGCAATTGCTGTTGCTCGGCTCTTTTGTTACTAATGAATCTTTCCAAGTTAGCGAGTTGCTGTTTCAAATTTTGAATGTCGTTTTTCGCATCGCTTGATATTGGCTTTTGTTTACTCGCCAACGCGTTGGCATTTTTTTCCAGCCTGACTAGGTTCTCCTTAACGCGCGCGGCGGAATTGCTGCTGACGCCAACGTTGGCTTCGATGGTATTTATCTGTCGGTCACGTGTTGAGATCAAATCTTTTTCCGACATATAAGTGTTCAACAAGGCACTGTCGCGTTCAGCCCGAACCTTCGTGGCCCTCTCGACTTCGGCCTTTGCCGCGTCGCGTTCGCGGGTTTGCTTCTCTGCTTCGAGCAATTGTTCGGGGGTTTTGGTGGCCTCAATGTTCTTTACCACCATGCCTTTATTATTCACCACGACATGGTTCTTTTTAGCGGCGTCGGGCGGTATTTCATCGCTAAAATAAACTTCGCCCTTATCATTTACCCACTTATACAATTGGCCCGCATCGCTTTGATAGGTAAAGCTTAACAACAAAAATGCTGTGCAAAGAAGTTGCAGCACCTTGTAAGACCCACTTCTTGTGTAAACCAATGCTCTATCCTCATCCGTCTAACGGTGCTGTAAGGGCGCCGCGAATTTCACATGCGGATTGCGCTGGCTATTTATCGGCAAACGGCTCTTCAACTTGAGGTTCTTGAGGGCGTTAGAGGTGGGGCGTGGAAGATTTTAAAAAAAGTGTATTATTTTTAATAATAAGATTATTATCAATCTGTTAGTAGCCATATGTGCGCCCATAGGCATAGATATCCTGAACTATTTGATCCATGTTCGGCTGCATGCTCAGATGCGCAATGACGTCGTTGATCGTAACAATGCTGATGACCCGAGTCGCGTACTTGGTCTCGATTTCCGCAATGGCCGATATGCTGCCTTGACCGCGCTCACAGCGATCCAGAGAAATCACCACTCCCGCAACCTGAGCTTGCGCGGCCTCGATAATGGTCATCGATTCGCGTACGGACGTACCTGCCGAAATGACATCATCAATAATTAATACTTTTCCTTGCAATGCCGCACCGACAATAGACCCGCCTTCGCCGTGTTGTTTCGCTTCTTTGCGGTTAAAGGCATACGGGACATCACGTTGATATTTTTCGGCAAGTGCGATGCTGGTGGCTACAGCCAGCGGTATGCCTTTGTATGCAGGGCCAAACAACATGTCGAAAGCAACACCAGAATGCATGATTGCTGCGGCATAATAGCGGCCCAAGGCCGCTATGGATGCGCCGCTGTTGAACAATCCGCTGTTGAAGAAATAGGGGCTTACGCGTCCGGACTTCAAGGTAAAGCTGCCAAAACGCAAAGCGTTAGCGCGAATGACAAAATCGATAAATTCTTGTTGATAGTCGTTCATAAAGTCTCGCCGAGAAACGCTCAGGCGCTATTGTAAAGGCGGCGATCTGGCAAGGAAACGATTATCTGAGAAAAGGCATCATGTTTTTGATGGCTATTTTTGGGGGGTTGAGCCTATTTTATGGACCGGAGAGCAGCGCGCAGAAATATCTGACTCCTATAGAACACATTAAGGAGTAGACAGCAAAGAAAACAATCGAAAAGCCGACAGTTTAGTCGGCTTTTCTCTCGTCTATAAGGCTATTAAGGAGCAGGAGCGGGTGCGGGAGCTGCGCCTTCTTCAGGAGCGCCACCTTCAGGAGCAGGCATCGCTTCCGGAGCAGGCATAGCTTCAGGAGCGGGCATAGCTTCCGGAGCTGGCATGGTGGTTTCCGGCGTTGTGGCTGGGACGTTTACTTCAGCTTCTTCTTTCTTACTGCAAGCCGTCAACGAAAGAGCCAATACAGCAGCAACTACGACAATCGAATTTCTCATGATCATTTTCCTATTTAAGATTTTAGTTTTCCAAAAAAGCGGTAGTGACGACATATCTTTTCCCAATAATCCAATTTATGATCATCGGGGATGCAAATTCTATAGGATTTTCAAAATTTTTCCATCCGTGAATTTCCTTATTTTAATAAAGGAAAGTACGGTTCGTCTTTCCTTAACCCCTGCAAAAAGAATGTCCTATATTATAGATACAATTTCGATAAGTGAGGACGAGGTCCTTGAAACTTTTATCCGCGCCTCAGGGCCTGGCGGACAGAATGTTAACAAGGTGTCAACCGCAGTGCAACTGCGCTTCGATGTTCGAGGCTCCCCGAGTCTGCCAATTGAGGTAAAAGAACGCCTAATTAAGCTCACTGGTCGCAAAATGACCAACGAGGGGGTGTTGGTATTGGTGGCGCAACGATTTCGTAGTCAGGAGCGCAATCGGGAAGATGCGTTGAACAGACTGCTTGCGTTGATCGGGCAAGCGTTGACGAAACCTAAGCCGCGCAAAAAAACCAAGCCGACACTGGCGGCGAAAAGGCGACGCCTGGACGATAAACGTCATCTAAGCACACGAAAGCGCGCGAGGGCAAAGCCGCAGAGAGAGGAGTGAGCAGATTAGACGGAAGAATTAGTCTAATCCCTGATTTTCCATTAGCACTCTA
>JANPPH010000470.1:0-8470 GCA_031428395.1 Gammaproteobacteria bacterium | reverse complement strand
AACACAGGGAACGAATTTTCGAAATCTTTCAACGTTTGCATCGCGCAGGAGATTACCCGGGCACTGGCAACGGCTTAGCCCTTGTCCGCAAAGCCGTTGACCGGATGAACGGCCGCGTTTGGGCAGAAAGCGCACAGGGACAAGGCGCGGCGTTTTTTATGGAGATTTCGAAATTTCCCATGGATTGGAAACACAGCGTGCACATGACACCGCTTATCGGTAAGGCAGGATGATGTGACACCACCTTACGAAAACGCCAGCGCTCAATTCTCTCGCGGGCCCATTTTGCTTGTTGAAGACAACCCGGCTGACGTTGATCTCATGAAACGGGCCTTCTCCAAACGTGGCATCACTCGCCCGCTTATAGTTGCTCGTGACGGCGAAGAAGCGCTCGCGTGTATCCAAGAATGGGAAGCCGATAGCGACTCAATTCCAGCGCTTATCTTGCTTGATCTCAAGCTGCCTAAAGTTTCCGGCCTTGCAGTGTTGCGCCAAATCAAGCACCATCCGAAGTTCCGCACAATCCCGGTAGTCATGCTAACTACGTCCGACCAGGATTCAGATGTGCATGCCGCGTATGACTTGGGCGCAAATTCTTATATCGTAAAACCGATCAACTTCGAGAAATTTCTCGAAGCGATCGGTAACATTGAGCAGTATTGGCTTGCGCTGAATTTCAATGCCAACTAATGCAGCAAAATTTCGCCTAAACCTTGGCTGTGTACCGTGCTAGGCAAAAGCAAACAATGCAGACACAGCTGTAGAATCGAGGGGCGTTATTCCCGCATAAGTCAGGAATAACGACGGTAGCTGAGCTAAGCCCAGATTTTCCATTAGGCTCGTAGCGAGGGTGCGCAAGGTGCTGAAGATGGGCGAGAAAAGAAGAAAAACAGGCGGAGGCGTAGTCACTCTACGGTGACAGACTGATTTTCTTCTTTTCTCGCGCAGATTCAGTGCGTTGTGCAGCCGCAGTAGAGTGCTAATGGAAAGTCTGAGCTAAGCCCAGCGCGGGTGACGTCACATCTCGTTTGAGGAGAAGTGTGCGATGAACATGCTTTATGTCGAGGACGACGCTCACGACGCTGACCTAACACGCCGTCAACTTCAGAAAGCAGCGCCGCACATCGATTTAGAAATTGTCCCCACATTGAGCGAAGCGCGCATTAGACTAGAACAATCATCGGACCCTGCCACAAACACCCAATCTTTCGATATTGTACTCACCGATATGCGTCTTCCTGACGGCAACGGATTGGATCTGCTCGCTGAAATCCGTGCGCGCGGCTTGCCCTTGGCAGTGGTCATGATCACAGGCTCCGGCGATGAGGAAGCGGTCATCACGGCGCTTCGCGCTGGCGCCGACGACTACGTGGTCAAGAACATGGGTTACCTCGAAAACCTACCGATCACATTGCAAAGTGCCTTGGAGCATTTCCGCACTGGCGTTTTGCGTCAGAGTCAGCCCCTGCATGTTCTTTGTGCTGAACACGATACCGACGACGTCGACCTTATCCGCCACCATTTTGCGCGCCGCGCGCCACAAATTCGGCTCGACGTGGTCCATACGGCCACCGAAGCGCTCGCGCGCCTCCCTATGCATGGTCCGCGCTGTGATTACGATGTATTGCTGCTCGACTATCGACTTCCGGGCATGAACGCGCTGGAAGCCATGAGGGAGCTGCTACAAGTTCGTGGGCTGGATCTCCCAACCGTTATTATCACCGGCAGGGGCGACGAGCAGATTGCGTTGCAGGCGTTAAAACTGGGCGCGGCGGACTATCTCGTCAAAGGCCCCGATTACCTTTACCGTTTGCAAGCGGCGTTGGAGAACGCATTTTTCCGCGCCCAATTGGCCCGTGAACAGGCAGCGTTGCGCGAGAGTGAAATTCGATATCGCACCATCGTTGAAACGGAACCTGAGTGTGTAACATTAATTGGGCGTGAGGGCCAGGTGATTGAAATCAATCCCGCTGGCCTGGCAATGATCGAGGCCGACACGCCCGACCAAGCATTAAACGAATGTATCGCAACTATTGTGGCTCCCGCGCATCGGGCGGCCTTTGAAAGATTGACTGAGCAAGTTTTTGCCGGACAGTCTGGCCAATTAGAATTCGAAATCATCGGTTTCAAGGGGACGCGTCGCTGGCTGGAAACCCATGCGGTGCCACTGCGCAATCCGCAAGGTGAAGTCCAAACGATGCTCGGCGTTACTCGCGACATCACTGAGCGCAAACAGTCCGAGCTGGCCTTGTATGAAAGTGAGCAGCGCCTTGAACTCGCAGTTCAGGGTGCGAACCTGGGCCTTTGGGATTGGGATATTCCGAGTGGCAAAGTTGTTTTTAATGGGCGCTGGGCGGAAATGCTGGGATACGCGTTAGAAGAAATTGAAAATACGGTTAGCTTCTGGAATGCGTTAATTCATCCCGATGACCTTCCGTGCGTAGAAAAGGCTCTCCGTTCGCACATGGAAGGCAAAACGCAGTTTTACGAGACGGAGCATCGCTGTCAGCACAAAAATGGGGATTGGGTGTGGGTGTTAAATCGCGGCAAAGTGGTTGGACGCGATGCCGCTGGCAAACCCATCCGCGCTGCCGGCACGGTTCTGGACATCACGGTGCGCAAACAACATGAAGACCACATCCAGCATCTCGCCTATCATGATTCCCTAACCGGCCTACCCAACCGGACCCTCATGTTAGACCGCCTCGGGCAAGGTCTGGCACACGCACAACGTCAACATCGACAACTCGCTGTACTATTTATCGACCTTGACCGATTCAAAGTTATTAACGATACCCTGGGGCATCACGTCGGCGACGCCCTTTTGAAAGAAGCAGCGGGACGCTTGCGTGAGGCCGTACGCGAGGAAGACACCGTAGCGCGACTCGGCGGTGACGAATTTTTAATTGTACTACCACGAGGCGATGATGCAGTCCGTGTCGCACGGCAAGCGTTAACGTTGATGGCTATCCCTTTCAAAGTCTTCGGGCATGATTTGTATGTGACTGCGAGCGTAGGGATCAGTGTCTATCCGCGCGACGGCGAAGACAGCGAAACCCTTATCAAGCGCGCCGATGTAGCTTTATATCGAGCGAAGCAGCAGGGGCGCAATATTTATCGGTATTTTAGTGCTGACATGGATGCTCAGTCGCGTGCGCGACTCGACATGGAACAGGGCTTACGACGAGCTCTGGAGCGCAACGAATTGATACTCCACTACCAACCCCTGGTCGATTTACAAAGCATGGCGATTACGGGGGCTGAGGCACTAATCCGTTGGCAGCATCCCCTGCATGGACTGGTGTCACCGACGGATTTCATTCCTCTAGCTGAGGAAACGGGCCTCATCACCCCCATCGGCGAGTGGGTGCTGCGTACGGCCTGCACCCAGGCCCGTGCTTGGCAAAAGGCAGGGTTCACAGGATTACAGCTCGCGGTGAATGTTTCAGCCCGTCAGTTGCAGCAAGACAACTTACACACGCACGTTGGCAACATACTCGCCGAGACCGGACTTGACCCCAGATGGCTCGGGATTGAGATCACTGAATCGACAGTAATGAGTGACCCAGGACACGCTATCAGACAGCTGCACGCCCTCAGCGATATGGGCATACAAATCGCTTTGGATGACTTTGGCACCGGTTATTCGAGCCTTGGTTACCTGAAGCGATTGCCCCTCGACCATCTCAAGATCGACCGCTCCTTCGTGCGCGACATCCCGCAAGATGGAGATGACGCAGCAATCGTACAAGCCATCATCGCTATGGCTCATCAACTCAATCTGCGCGTGGTCGCTGAGGGCGTAGAGACCGAGGCGCAGCAATCATTCCTTAAAGCGCAAGGTTGCGATGAAATGCAGGGCTATATTTTTCAGCGCCCCATTCCAGGAGAGCAGTTTGCGGCACTGTTACAACAAGGAGTTGCCTGATTGATGATGACAATGACATCAACTTGCGCACTCGCTATACTTGATCTAGAGTTCACATCTGGGCTGCAAATAGCAGCCTTTACATAGACGAATGCTTCGGAAAGCGCTAGCAAAATTAGGTCTGATGTTTTTCGATTATGCCAACACAGCGGAGTGAGTGAGCGATACCATGAATGACCATGTCATCTTGCTGGTTGAGGACAACCCTGACGACGAAGCCTTAATGCTCAGGGCGTTGAAACAAAACAATGTCTACAATGAAACGGTGGTCGCGCGCGATGGAGTAGAAGCGCTGGATTATTTATTCGCGAGGGGAGAATGGGCCAGACGCGACATCAAGGTTCACCCACAAGTCGTGTTACTCGACTTAAAACTTCCAAAGCTTGACGGATTAGAGGTCTTGAAAGCGATGCGCGCCAACCCACAAACGCGTAGCATTCCCGTGGTCGTCCTAACGTCGTCGAAAGAACAAGAAGACGTGATCGCCAGCTATGCCCTGGGCGCCAATAGTTTTGTCCGTAAACCTCTAGACTTCAACCAATTTAGAGACGCCGTTCGACAGCTTGGAATTTATTGGTTGTTGCTTAACGTAGCGCCACCATCCGATGGATGAAGGTGGCAAGCCGCTAACGCCATTGCGCGTCCTCATCATTGATGATTCTGATGATGATGCGCAAATGGTACTGCGAACCATGCAAAAGGGTGGATTTGGCGTTAGCCATCGCCGCGTGGACACGACAGAAGCAATGCAAGACGCATTAGAACGCGAGCCGTGGGACATCGTGCTGTGCGATTACGTCATGCCGCGATTTAGCGCCCCCCAAGCCTTATCCGTATTTCAGCAATATCACATCGATATTCCATTTATAGTTGTGTCCGGCGCCGTGGGAGAAGAAACCGCTGTCGAAGTGATGAAAGCGGGCGCACACGACTACGTCTTAAAGCAAAATCTTATCCGTCTAGTTCCCGCCATTAAGCGAGAGTTGCGCGAAGCGGAAGAACGTTCCGCCCGTCGGCGCGCGGAAAAAGAGCTTTCGCATCGAGCCCTTTACGACGGCTTAACGGGTTTGCCAAACCAAACCTTGTTGCTCGACCGACTTAACCAAGCAACTGCCTATGCCAAACGAGACAACCGCAAATTGGCGGTTATGTTCCTCGATATCGACCGATTTAAGAACGTCAATGACACCTATGGGCGGACTGCAGGTGATCGCTTGCTATATGGAATGGCCGAGAGATTGCGTGGCATATTGGCCGAAGAAGACACCGCCGCGCGCGTCGGTGGCAATAAATTTATGGTTCTCGTGGCAAAAATCAACACTGCAGAAGAAGCATTCGATCGGGCCGAATATATTAGACAAACATTAAGCTCACACTTCGAGATCGACGGTCAAGAGTTACACCTAAGCCTAAGCATCGGCATTGCCATCTACCCAGACAGTGCCGAAGATAGTGCCTCATTGATCCGCTTCGCTGAAGCCGCTATGTATGAAATAAAGGAACACGGCGGCAATTCCAGTACGTTGTTTAGTAAAGATATCGACTTGGCTCGCCACCGCCGCTTTTTGATGGAAAACAACTTACGCCGAGCGCTTAAGCAAGGCGAATTCGAACTCGTCTATCAACCACAAGCAAGTTTTGCCACAGGCAAGGTAACGGGTGTAGAAGCGTTGTTGCGTTGGCGAGACCCCGCCTTTGGCATCATTATGCCCGACCGGTTTGTTCCACTTGCTGAAGAAACGGGTTTAATTTTGCCGATCGGCGAATGGGCTGTTGGTCAGGTTTGCCGCGACTTCGCCCATTGGAAGGAAAACCACCTTGCACCGGATTCCGTAGCGGTCAATCTCTCGGTAAAGCAACTGCAAGACGTACGCTTATTGCAATACGCCAAGGAAGCCCAGGATATATTCCGTAGCTATAACGGTAACGTGCTTGAACTCGAAGTCACTGAGGGTGGGCTGATGCGCAATCCCGCCGGTGCCGCCGCGATTCTAGGCATGTTCAAAACAATGGGTATTAGTATCGCACTTGACGACTTTGGTACCGGTTATTCATCCCTAGCCTATCTGAAAGATCTGCCCATTGATGTATTAAAAATCGACAAATCTTTCCTCGTCGATGTCGCGACAAATCCTAACGATCAAGCGATTGTAACGAGCATCATCGCTCTAGCCCGTAGCTTGCGCTTGCGAGTCGTGGCCGAAGGGGTTGAAACCGAGGAGCAACGCGCTTTCCTACAACGCTCCGGGTGCGACACGGCGCAAGGATATTTAGTTAGCAAGCCCCTCACTAGCGACCAACTGGAAGACTTTATGGCAGCAAATGCCGTTCAATCGATGCGACCGGGTGGGACTCTACCCACTATGTAACTACGCCAAGGATAAGGCGGAGGCTTTATGATCTACACCTTGCAATGGATCTGCAACCTGCTTTACCCGCCCATTAAGTTACTCGTCGTTGCAACGCTGCTCGCAATGTTGGTCGGCTGCGAAAAACCAGTGAAACCGCTGCAAATTGGCAACAACGCGTGGCCAGGGTATGAACCTGCTTATTTGGCACGCAGCCTAGGTTACCTCGATAAATTGCCCGTACGCTTAGTTGAGTATTCCTCCACCACTCAGGTTTTGGCAGCATTTCAAAACGGCCTGATTCAAAGCGCTTTCCTCACTTTAGACGAAGTAATACTTTTACGTTCCCGAGGATTCCGCGCTCAAATTATACTCGTTGTTGATGAATCAAATGGCGCCGACGCAATAGTAGGACGCCCACCCATGTCTACAATGCAAGATATTAAAGGTAGGCGCGTAGGCGTTGAGGACTCTGCATCGGGCGCTTTTATGCTATTGAAAGTGCTAAAGGCAGCAAGTCTACAATTAAGCGATATTGAGACCGTTTCTGTTGAAATTGACCAACATGAAAGAGCTTACCGGGAAGGCCGCGTAGATGCAGTCGTAACGTTTGAACCCGTTCGCTCCCGATTGCTCACGCAAGGCGCCAGGGTTTTGTTCGGTAGCAGCCAAATCCCAGGCGAAATCATTGATGTGCTTGCCGTCGATGAGGGCGCATGGGAGGAGCAGCGTGACACGCTGCTTAAGGTCGCGGAGGCGTGGTTCCGAGCATCGGATTTTTTGCGCACACAGCCAGAAGACGCAATGCGGCGCATCGGCATGCGGCTGCGCTTAGATCCTCAAGCACTACGAAAGAGTTACCAAGGGATTCGTTTGCTGACTATAGAAGACAATCTCGGCATGCTTCGTGGCAGCCCTTCAAAACTCGATCAAGCAGCCATTAGCTACTGGAAGTTAATGGCTGAACACGGCTTATTAAGTGACGTAGTCGACGTCAAAACCGGGCTAAAAGACCTCGTTGATCCTTCGGTCGTAGAGGCAATAAAAGCGGGCGGCGCGCAATGACGGCGCGAAACATCCCCGTTGCACTTTCTCTGCGCGTTATATTGCCCGCGGCAGTGCTTATCGCCCTTTCCACGGCTATTTTTGGTGTTTCATTGGCCACACTGCGCGGAACTGAACAACAGGTTCTGCGCAATATCAAACCCGACCTGATGTTGCGCACGGTGCGCGCCAGCCAAAACCTACAGCGCTTAAACGTGCATGATGACCAAGAGGGCATGCAGCAGCTGATAACTTCATTTGGCGCAGACCCTAATATCGTCGGCGTATGGTTGCTAGATAGTAGCGATATGGTTGTGGGCGCTACCCAGCGTCAAAGCATCGGTTTGCCAGCGCGAACCGTATTTGCCGGTTATGACGCGATACGTTACGAGGAACGCGCCGCTTATGTGCGCTCGCGACAAAGGGTAGACATATCGGTAGCGCAAAATCAAATCGTGGCGGTCGCGTCAGTGCCACTCGGTAGAGGAGTTCTTGGATCCGGTGGAGCAATAGTTGGCGTGTTCGTCATCATCGAATCGCTTGAGGGGCCCATCGCAGAGGAACGCTACCTAATTAAGCGTCAAGCGGTGACCCTGGCGATTATTATTAGCGTATCCGCAGTGCTAATGTTTGTCATGCTGCACGTTCTCATCACTCGTCGCGTTATCGGGTTTGCGGCAGTAGCAAGGCAACTTGCGGCGGGCGACCTTAGCGTCCGCATGAAAGCAACCGGACGCGACGAACTTGCATACATGGCCCGATCATTTAACACCATGGCCGAGCGCATCAGCGTTAGCCAAAGCGCTTTGAAAGAAAGCGAGGAGCGTTTTCGCATAGTGGAAAAAGCAACCAATGATGCCGTGTGGGACTGGAATCTCACGACAAATCAAATTTGGTGGAATGAGGGCGTCCATACTTTATTTAATTTCTCGCACGACCAGGTCGAGCCAGAAATTGCTTGGTGGTCTAAGCATATTCACCCCGATGACCACGATCACGTTTTAGCCAATATTCACGCGGTGATTGATGGCAATGGTGAACATTGGCTGGTTCCCGGCTACCGACTGCCCGGCCTGGACCTGCCGCATGACCAAAGTTCCCCTGATCGGCGCGCGCACTTCGGTGCTTTGCAACTGCGCCTGCTGATCCT
>JANPPH010000469.1:0-2779 GCA_031428395.1 Gammaproteobacteria bacterium | reverse complement strand
CAAAAACCCAGTGCCCAGCCTGCGGGCAACTGAATAACGCGTGACAACAAGCCCAATGGCACAAACACCATCACACGCGCATGCGGGTATAATAATAGATACGCCCCCAACACGCCGGAAATAGCACCGCTTGCGCCGACTGTGGGAATATCAGACGTTGCATTGGGTAACGCGTGCGCAAGCCCTGCAATGACACCGCAGACTAAATAAAAAACAATGAAACGCTTGTGACCCATAGCGTCTTCAACGTTATTACCAAAGATCCAAAGATAGAGCATGTTACCGATAAGATGCATCCAACCACCATGCAAAAACATCGAAGTAAGCAAGGTAACGGAAGGTGCTACAACGCTTATTTCAGGTGGAAGATGTTTGCCCGCGAGCAAGGTCGAAGGAATGAAACTCAAGGCGGTAATAGCGCTCTGGTTACCCGTCGTCATAACAGATAATTCCCAAAGAAAAACTGCCGAGCTCAGAATGATAATGGAGATGGTAACCCAAGGAATGATGGACGTCGGGTTATCGTCACGCAATGGAATCATGGTTTAACCTGAATTTGACAGATGGAACCCTGCAGTGGAGGCATTGCCCATTCAGCAACGCCTCCGCTCCAGTTCCAACTGCTAAATTTTGACGAGGTGCTAAGGTCGTCCCGACCGCCAGGTCGAGTCAGTCTAATAACTTGGCTCGTTGCCAGGTTGCCACTTTATATTACAACCAAGGCTTGGCTTTTGATCCGGCGATAGGGGTAACTGCGCCAACAACGCATCAGCAGCATTGCGCAGGTCCTTGCCTGTCACGGGGATAGTGTTGCCGGGTCGGCTTTCATCAAATTGACCGCGATACACCAATTTTTGCGCTTGATCGAACAAGAAAAAATCAGGTGTACAGGCGGCTTGATACGCCTTAGCAACGTGTTGAGTTTCGTCATACAAATACGGAAATTCGTAACCCGCCTGTTGCGCCTCCACCACCATCTTGGCTGGACTATCGTCAGGATAATTGGCCACATCGTTAGAACTAATGCCAACTACTGCAAGCCCTTTGGCTTGATACTCCCGCGCAAAGGCGGCAAGGCCCGAACGTACATGCTTTACGTACGGGCAATGATTACACATAAATACCACTAGCAACCCTGGGGCGGCAGCGAAATCTTTCAAATGTACCGTTTTGCCGCTTGCGGGTTCCAGCAGACTGAAGTCGGGCGCACGAGTGCCCAAGGCGAGCATAGTAGAAGGTGTTCGCGCCATAATTCTTAAACTCCCTAAATTTAACCCAGATTTTCCATTAGCCTCGTAGCGAGGGTGCACAATGCGCGTTCGTGCAATGGAATACCCAACTTTTCGTATGTCGCCAATAACTTAGGATCGACCTCATCCAAGCTCTTGGGGCCATCTTTATTACTTTTCGGCGCCGAGGAATAGCAAATTTCTTGGTAATCGATAGGATTGTAACGCACGTTCGGCCAGGTTGGCTCTTTCATCGTCAACCAATGACGACAGGCTTTCAAGCGCCAGTCCAACATGAATTGCGGTTCGCTCTTTTTGGCGGAAATGAAGCGAATAATGTCTTCATTATAGGCCTGGCGGCGCGGAATCTTGCTCGATATCAGTGATGAAGCCCGCAGTGTATTGGCGCTTTATCAGCTCATCGATTTGGGTTGCAGCGGTCATAGCATCCACCTTGGAACACGAATTTTATAACAACAAGAATAACTGAAAAGTCGGCATAACGGGAATAGCTGACTTAATTAGTCAACCTTTACACTAAAATACTTGAGTGTTTTGGTCAAGTATTTTAGTGTAAATAAATTAAAATTAGTTTGTGCGGCTGCAAAGAAGTCTAATGGAAAATCTGGGTTGAAGAGACGTTGTCGGATTGGCGTAACCCAACACTCGATGACTAGACCTTAAACTGGCCGGTTAAACGGCCCAAACGCGCGGCTAATTCGGCCAATGTTTGGCTTGCAGTGGCGGCGGTTCTAGCACTGTCGGCGACATTGTCGCTAATTTCTTTCAAGGAGTAAATGTTACCCGACACTTCTCGCGCTACCGCGCTTTGTTGCTCTGTGGCGGTGGCAATTTGACCGCTCATGTCACTAATGGTTGAAACCGATTGGGTTAAGGTTTGCAGCGACACTCGCGCTGCTTCAGCCTTGCCTACGCAATCCTGCGCACAGCTTAAACCAGCCTGAGTCACTTCCATAGTATGGTCGGTACGCTGTTGTAACTGTGTCAACGTTTCGGCAATCTCATGCGTGGATTTCTGAGTGCGAGAGGCCAACTGCCGAACTTCATCCGCGACTACCGCAAACCCTCGGCCATGGTCACCCGCGCGCGCGGCCTCTATTGATGCATTCAAGGCCAGTAAGTTGGTGAGGTCAGCAATATCGTTAATAACGGTCAAAACGCCACTAATGCGTTGCACGTCGCCTTTGAGTTGTTCAATCTCGATGACGGTATTGCTGATGCCGTCGGTCATAAGGCTTACCGCCGTCACGGTGTCATTTATCGTCATTTTGCCTTGTGCCGCTTCCCTTTCGCCGGACTCGACTTTAGCGGCTACCTCGGCGGTGTTCCGAGATACTTCACCTACTGCAGCTTCCATCTCTTCCATCGCGGTGCCAATGCGCGTCGCATGCATGTTTTGCTCGTCGGCATTTTTTAGCGTAGTTTCGCTGCATTTTGATAATTGCTTGGATTCTTGGGTTAGCTGAGCGACGTCGGTGGCGATGGCTCGGATCATAGTATTGAGCTGGCCTACAAATTGGTTGACGTTG
>JANPPH010000468.1:0-9268 GCA_031428395.1 Gammaproteobacteria bacterium | reverse complement strand
CACGTATCTTAACTTGCTCACTGCACTGCGCCAGTACGGCGACCCACTCCTGCCGCTACGGCTAGCGAGTTATCGTGATGCCAAGTTCACACTGCGTGCAGCAGTGAAGGTTGCGGCGGCGGCAGAAATCGATTTAGTACTTGAGAACGCCGACGCAGCGTTACGCAACGCCTTCTCGTTTCAAGCGCGACGCTTTGGCCAAATGGTGTCCGTGGACGAAATCATGACGGTGTTGCACACGATCGTCGGTGTGGAGGCGGTCAATGTGTTACATCTCTACCGACCTGATCAGGGCATGACTGCGCGTCTGGAGCCGCGACTTTTCGCGCGCTTGCCAGAGACCTCGCTGACCACATTACCAGAGGCTGCCGAGCTGTTACTACTCGATGCCAGCGCAATTGAGCTAGAGGTGATGGTATGAGCGGCTTTGACGCGCAAAAACTCTATCAGCTACTGCCAGCGATCCAGCGCATTCGTGATGCAGAACAAGGCGAGCCACTCAAGGCATTGCTGGCTGTGATGGCCGAACAAATTGCGGTGGTCGAGGAAAACATTGAACAGCTTTACGATGATCAATTCATCGAGACCTGCGCAGATTGGGTTGTACCTTACATCGGTGATCTCATCGGCTACCGCCTGCTATATGGAAAAGCATTGGGCGTTGGCAGTACCCGCGCCGAAGTTGCGCACACTATCGCATTGCGCCGACGCAAAGGCACCGCAGCTGTATTGGAACAACTGGCGCGTGATGTCACCGGTTGGAACGCACGTGCGGTGGAATTTTTTCAAACGCTCGCTACCACTCAGTATATGAATCACCTGCGCCCAACTAATCACTACGCGCCCAATCTACGCCAGGGGCAACCACTGGAGCGTATCGGCAGCGCCTTTAACCAAATCGCCCACACGCTTGATGTGCGGCGTATCGCCTCCAGCCGGGGACGCTACAACATACCCAATGTTGGGCTGTTTTTGTGGCCGATCGAGGCGCATGCGCTGACGCGTTCACAAGCAGTGCGCGTGGATGATCGACGGTATCGCATCAGCGCGCTCAATCACGACATGCCCTTGTATAACCGGCCCGAGGCAGAGACGCACATCACGCATATAGCGGAACCCAACAACGTGCCCATGCCGCTGTCGCGCCGCGTGTTGCATGAGGACGTAGCGAATCATCTAACCGTCCCATCGCGTTACTACGGCGAAGGGCTGAGCCTTGCGTTGTACATCAACGATAACCTCGTGCCAGTGAACGTAGTACATATCTGCGATCTAAGCGACGAAGGTGCGACCTGGGCGCATCTGCCCACTGATGAAACCTATGCCATTGACCCAGTGCTGGGCCGCGTCGCTCTGCCCGATAGTCCCGTGCCGCCCATCACGCGCGTGGAAGTTAGCCACCACTTCGGCTTCGGCGCCAATATGGGCGGCGGCGAATACGAACGCACCGACAGCTTTGTCGCCACTCCGGGCCAATTGGTGCTGCGCGTGCCGGGCGATCACGCCACGATCCAGGCCGCATTGGATGCGTTGGCCGGTGATGGCGTAGTGGAAATTTCTGACAATGGGCGCTACGAAGAAACGCTGACAGTGGCGGTGATCGCCAATGGTCATATCGAGTTACGCGCACGTAACGAGCGCAGGGCGAGCGTGGTACTGACCGAGGAGATGACAATCACCGGCGGCGCCGAAAGTAAATTCAGTCTCAACGGGTTGCTGGTGAGCGGTGAAAAACTACGCGTGCCTGACACAGGAACCAATCAGTTGCGTCACTTGGACATCGCACACGCCACGTTGGTGCCAGGTTGGGCGTTAACACCGTCTGGCGATCCATTACAAGCCGATAAACCAAGTCTGATTATAGAGACCGCCGACACTCAAATACGTATCGAAAAAACAATCCTTGGCGGCATCCGCACCCATGAGGGTGCTACATTGGTGCTGATTGACAGCATCGTCGATGCCACACGTATGGACGGCATTGCATGTGCCGCGTTAGACGGCGAATCCCCGGGTGCAAGCTTGTCCATGCAAGGTTGCACCAGCATCGGCAAATTGCATGCGGCGATAATGCCGCTAATTTCGGAAAGCATAATGCTTGCAACATTGGCCAGTGCTGACACTTGGAAGACCCCCGTGCGCGCCGAACAGAAGCAAACCGGTTGCGTGCGTTTTAGTTGGATGCCGCTGGAATCGCGTGTGCCGCGTCGCTATCGCTGTCAACCGCAAGAGGGCGCCGCGCTGATCGCGCCGCGCATGTTGTCGTTGCGCTTTGGTACAGCGATCTATTGCTGGTTGTCTGAGCGCAGCGACGATGCGATTCGCCGCGGCGCCGAAGACGACGGCGAGATGGGCGCGTTCCATCATCTGCTTGCATCGCAGCGCGAGACTAATCTGCGCGTGCGTCTTGCTGAATATCTACGTGCAGGACTTGAGGCCGGAATTTTTTACGAAACATAAAAACATGAAAGGACACAAGACATGAGTTTCGATTGCAGCCGATTCACTTTTAATAGCTGGCACGACTTCCTTGGTGTGGTCATGCAGCAGGGCCGCGTGCAACTCGACGCCGATTGGAACGAGTTCGCCAGCCAACTGTTACGCCGTATCCAAGTCGGCACACTCGATACTTTCGGCCAACCCGTCGTGCCACGCGTCACGCCCGATGGCTTTCGTATTGATGCGGTGGCCGGTGAGCTGACCATCGGTGTTGGTCGTCTGTATGTCGACGGCCTGTTGGCGGAGAATCACGGCGCCGCGCCATTGCAATGGGATCCCTTGCTGGCTGAACAAATCGGCAGCGTTGCCCTCAACTACACCACCCAGCCTTACTATCCGCAGCCACCGCCGTTACCTAGCGGAGGCCCACATCTCGTCTATCTTGATGTGTGGCAGCGCGAGGTGAGTCACTTGCAGTATCCAGGTCTAGTAGAAAAGGCCGTAGGCATCGATACCACCGCTCGCCTACAAACTGTCTGGCAAGTAAAGTTGCTCGCCGATGTGGGAACAGCGGTGTGCGCCACGCCTGACGATGAAGTGCCAGGTTGGGAAGCCATTATTGCAGCATCCGGCGCACGCCTAACCACGTCAACAGGCGCCGTGGCCGATACCCTCAATCCCTGCCGGATTCCCCCCAGCGGTGGCTACAGGGGCTTGGAGAATCAACTCTACCGCGTGGAAATTCACGATGGTGGGAATGTTTCCAGCGCGACGTTTAAATGGTCGCGCGATAACGCCACGGTCGCCAGTCGCGTCAGCCATATCAACACCGCACGCGACCGTCTGACGGTCGAGAGCCTTGGTCGCGATAAAGTGCTCGGCTTCAAGGATGGCGACTGGATCGAAATCAGCGACGATGTGCGTGAATTACATGGCGAGCCTGGCATTATGGCGCGCATCATCCTTGGCGGTGGGGTTGACGATACCACGCTCACCCTGATTTTAAATGCACCGTTGCCTGCAGGCGTTTTTCCGGTCAATGGGCAACAACAAACCGACGCCCAGCGCAACACGCGAGTGCGGCGTTGGGATCAAAACGGGCGAGTACTGCGTGCCGACGGTAGCCTTTATGTTGATCTTGACGCAGTCGGTAGTAGCGGTTTGTTGGCTGTGCCACCCGCTGGTACGGCGCTTTTTTTAGAGAACGGCATTCTGGTTAACTTCGATCTTGTCGCGAGCGGTAATTTCCACGTCGCTGACAATTGGAGTTTCGCTGCGCGTACCGCCGACGCCAGCATCGAGCTGCTTGACCACGCACCGCCACGCGGCATTCATCATCACTACGCGCGCCTGGCGGTTGTGAATTTCCCCGATGGCGAGTCTGATTGCCGCGTGTTATGGCCGCCCAAAACTGAGGCAGGGGAGAGCTGCGCCTGCGATCGCTGCGTCACACCAGAAGGCCACAACGCAGGCACCGCGACCCTGCAACAAGCAGTGGATGCGCTGGCGCAAACCGGAGGCGTGATTTGTTTGGCAGCGGGAATCTACCGCTTGCGCGAACCACTGCGCATCGACAATGCTGGTTCGCTGCGCATTCGCGGTAAGGGTTGGCGTACCGTGTTGGTTACGGAGTCGCCGGGACCGGCGCTGCGAGTGAGTAACAGTATCGGCGTTACCATCGAACATCTCACTGCTGCCGGAGCGGCTATTGGTACCACGTCGGAAGGGCTAGTCGATGCGCGAAATGTAATGGGACTAGACCTGGATCACCTTTACTTGCTGGCGCTGTCGCCCGGTGATGCGGTGAGCGCGGGTGTGTCATTGGGTGGTTATATCCTAGCTGCTCGTTTGCGTGAGTGCGTTGTGGTCGCCGACGTAGGCATCACAGGCGGCCAGAAGGAGGGATTCCTGATAACCAACATGCTGACACTGATGGACAGTTTGTTTCTATGTAATCGCATCGGCATTAGCTTGGCTCGCAGATGCCTACATTTCGGTGAAACACGAATCGCGCGCAACTTGGTGTTGACGGCATCACAAACGGGCATTCAGGCTATTGGTGCTGCCTTGCCCGGATCGAGCTTCACCATCGAAGGCAACGTCATGCATCTACCCGGCGATGCAATTGTTGCTGGCGTCGACGGCTTACGTATCCTTGATAACGAAATCTCAGGCCCATCGCAGCGGGCGTTGGGCAACGGCGTGGTACTCGCAGATGGACTTGACCCACGCGGCATCGGCCATTGCTGGATCACCGGCAACCGTATCGCCGACATGCAAGGCACGGGTATCGCAGTGCACACAGCGCTTGGCTCAGCGCTCATCAAACAGAACGTCATAGAGCGTACGCGCCGAGGCATTGTGTTCGGCGGGGCGGGCGCGGCCGCGCATTTAAGCATCGAGAACAATCACCTTCTAGAAATCGCCGCCGGCTTTAATCCTGAGGCCGAATCGGTTGTGGCGATCCAACTCTTAGCCACGCGCCAAGCAGACATCGTCGGCAATATCGTCAGCGATTTTGCAGTCAATGCGCTACAAGCACCAGACATCGTAGCCATCCGTGTCGCAGGTGGCGGCGATATCCGCGTCGCTGGCAATCACCTCTCCACGCTAGGACCAACTCAATCCTATCGCGGCTATGCGGCGGGGATCGAGCTGATAGCGCCCTTCACGTTGGCAAATATTGCTGACAACATCATCACGCGAATGCCAGAAGGCGATATAGGCGCGGCGAGATGGTTCGCAATTCGCATCGCCCCGTCCTTAGATGGAAATACCAATACGTTTGCCAATGCGGTGATATTAACCGTTGGACGCGAGTTTTGGCTGATGACTGCAAATCGCTTGCGCGCCTTTATACCAAGACGCCCCAACAGCATTTCAATTCGCGGCAACCAAACAATGGCGCGAGGCTGTCGCGCACCGCTAATACTTGCGACCGGCGCGCAGACAATTTTATTTAGCGATAATCACTGCGAAGCGGAGCCAGACGCCAACGGCCGAGGTTTTGCCATTGTCGAACTCAACGGCGAGGCCGTCATTGCAAGCCACAACCGCGTACGCTGGACCGATAACGATTTCGACGCTATCAATATTTTCGATACCAAAGCGTTCACCGTGCTGGGCAACATCACCATGGGCAACATCCGGATCGACGGCGGCATTTTGCCTGTACCCTGGGATTCACTCAACATTCTCGCTTCCTGAAACGGAGTCACACCATGCCCATCATTGCCATAGGCAAAGAAAAAAATCTTGATCAATTGATCGAAAAGCGTTTCACCGGACTTAGCGCTGCAGAGCTAAAGCGCGTACGCGAGGCCACGCTCAAAGCTAACCCACATCTGAGCGAGCAAGCAGCATTCAAGCCGGGCACAGTGGTCGTGTTGCCAGACACAAGCACGCACACCCGCAACAGATCCAATGCGACGCATTTGGAAGGACTGACGGAAGCGTTAACGCTATACGTTCCACAACTCGCGCGCGCACTGGAAGAGCAGCGCGCTGAACTTGAACAATCAGCCAAATTGCTGAAGTCCGCGCCACTCAGAAAAGCGCTAGACGGCGCGTCGAATGAAGCCACAAGCCTTGCCCAAACACTGGAAAGCGAACTCAAGCGCGAAATCGAAACGCATGACGAGGCGAGTGCAAGTCTGCCCCAAGAAATTGAAGTTATACTGAATGATCTGTCGGGCTTGGCTAAAAAACTGGCATACTAAATTTTAGTGCCAAGGGTCTACTTGTCGGCGGGGGGTCCCCTCTGGAAGGAGCTGCAAATTTTAGCGGACGTTCAAACTTCCATTTTCCTCAGGTCAAATCAGCTTAATTTCGGAAGTCTGTACTTGCCGAAATTAAGCTGATTTTAGGTAACTCCCGTTAGTTAAGTCGCGCGTCTTGCGAAACCCAAAAACCCACCAAGTGCGCTGAGCATTAACCATGCGGCGGCAGGAAGGGGCACAGGGACTGGTGAGTTGGCGATAGTGCCCTCCCTGATGCTGGAGCTGCCAAAGGCGTTGCTATCGGAGTTGCCTTGTAGCTTTTTGGCCCTGAAGTCTATGTTTAAATCGCCATCGTAACTGACTCCGATAGGCAAGCCATAGAATGCTAACAGCGTTGCATCTTTGCTATCGGAGAACGATCCTTGCGCGATTCGAAGTCCAAAATTACCGTTGGTCTCTTGCGTAACGCTGGCACTGCTGAATACGCCGCTGAGCAGTGTGGTGCTTAGTGGGATATCCACAGTAGAGTTGGAGCCCAGGTCGACGCCCCCCATTACCGTGATACTGCCGCCATTAGTGAAATTCCAAGTTTTGACGTCGCCCGATGTCGTGATTCCTCCAAACGATCCTGATGTGAAATTGAGCGTGCAACTCATGCACTGGCTCAATACATTGGCGTTGCTTGAGGTATTAAGGCCAATGATGTTATCAACGCTAATGTTTGCCCCCATCAGGGGATTGGATCCGCCAGTGTAGGAAATCGTCCCAGACGTAGGCTGGTTCATCCCAAACACCAGTGATTCCGTCGCAGCGCTTGCTGTGGCACTTAGGGAGGCAGCTACGAGTAGCGTTGAATAGACGAAGTAATTTTTCGTGATACGCATTTCATGCTCCATGCTGAATATGTCGATGTTAGTTAGTTTTTGCGTGCGCCACTGGAAGCGCCCGAGCAAATCTAACCTAAGTTCTTTACAGTCAGATGAAGATCAGATGACATAACTATTTTATTCATCGAATATTTTTCCCGAAGAGTTGTGCTTTTGCGCTACGTCCGCCCCACACTTGTAACAAATTCGTCATCAGCATTGCATAGAATCGCCGTTTATTTTCAGCGGGAGTTTTTATGCGCGGTCCAATTCGAACGGTCAATCAATGCAGCAATGTCTTGCTAGGCGCCTTAATGATGCTTGGCTTGTTGTTGATAACAGCAGAGGCTCAAGCCAGCCAGCTAACATTCAATGGCGAATACAGGCAGGGCGTGGGGGGCGTTGCGGGTTTGGATGGCATAGTCACCGTGGCACAAAGCCCGGATGGTAAGCAAGTCTATGTCTCGGCGTTGGGAGCGAACGGGGGCTTAACAACGTTTGATCGTGATCAAAGCACCGGAAAATTGCTTTTCAACCAAACGGCGAAGATTGCAAGTTACGACTTGGTAAATTTAGCATTCAGCGCCGACGCCAAACACCTCTACGCAACTACCTTACTCGATAAGTTAGTGGTGCTTGAGCGTGACACCAACACGGGTAAGTTATCCCTAAAAACTACTATTTCTGACGTGCCGGGTCTGGTAAATACGTTTCTAGTAACAGTGAGCACCGACGGCAAGCACGTGTATGTGCTTAGCCGCCATAGTAGCGGCAGCGATGTACTCGCAGCGTTTGCGCGTGATGCCAACAGCGGTGAATTATCATCAATCGCACAGTACTTTGACAATGTTGGCGACGTTCGCGGGCTTGCCAAGGCTTCGGCTATGGTGATATCGCCGGATGGAAAAAGCGTGTACGTGACATCGTCCGTTGCCAATAGCATCACTCTTTTTAATCGTGATGCAGCAACTGGTGCGGTTACATTCGCAGAACAACTAAGCCATGCCACGCCTGGGGTAGCAGGTCTCCTGGGTGCCTCTGACGCGCAAATTAGCGCAGACGGCAAGCAGGTTTACGTGACCTCTGCAGGCGATAATGCGTTGGTGGCTTTTAATCGCGATGTAGTGACCGGCCGACTTTCATTGGCCGACGTACATGACAGTGGCAAAAATCCCGCCTTGGTGGGCGCTCAAAGTATTGGCTTAGGGCACGATGGCGCATACATCTTCGTCGCCGCGACGCTGAGCGATGCTATTAGTGTCTATAAGCGAGATATGCAAACAGCAAAACTGACTCTCATCGAAGCGCTTGTTGCGAACGCAGAGTTGGGCGGCCTTATGGGTGTTGATTCACTCAGCGTTTCCGCGGATGGGTCGAGTTTGTATGTCGCGCCATTAGCCGGGGCTGTCATTACTGCTTTTCAAGTATCCAAAGCTCCGGCATCGGTTGATGCTACATCTGGCACCGGCGAGACGGACCGCAGTGACCAGAAAGCGAATCCGGCTCTAATAAGCGCTGAGTCAAGCAAAGGCGGCGGCGGTGCTATCGACGAAATGGCATTTTTAGTGTTGCTGTGTGTTGCTAGTGTGCGGCGTCGCTTGACTCGCAGAATTCTGTAGGGCTACATAGGTTAATGCGCAGAGGTCGATTGTCCGGGCTATTGATCTCATGGGGTTACGCCTTTTTTTGCCTTGGACTTCTGCTGCGCGAATTCGTTGGCAGCAACCGTGTTGGCCAGCGTCGCATCTTTCGGTGTCACCGGGTACAGCCAGCAAAATAGCCACGTTGCAGCGGCCGCGCCAAGAAGCTGGGCGAGGATAAAGCCTGGTGTGTCGATGGGTCGAATCCCGGCGAAGGTGTTGCTGGCGGCACGTGCCAAGGTCACGGCCGGATTGGCGAACGACGTCGACGCAGTGAACCAGTAGGCGGACGTGATGTACAACGCGACGGCGAACGGCGTGACAGTCGGTCGACTGCGTGAGCAGCTGATGATCACCGCCAACAGACCGAACGTGGCGATAAATTCACTCCACCATTGCGCGGGGCCGGTTCGAACACGTTCGGATGCAAAGACGGTTGGCTCGCCGAACATCAGGTGCGCGGCAGCCACGCCGGCAAACGCGCCGACGATTTGAACAATGATGTAAGGCGCCACCTCTGCCATGGGCATATTTTTCTGCCACGCTTGCGAAAGCGTCACCACTGGATTGAAATGCGCCCCCGACACAGCGCCAAACATCAAAA
>JANPPH010000467.1:0-3702 GCA_031428395.1 Gammaproteobacteria bacterium | reverse complement strand
AGATTTTCCATTAGCACTCTACTGCGGCCGCACAACGCACTGAATCTGCGCGAGAAAAGAAGAAAAACAGTCTGTCACCGTAGAGTGACTACGCCTCCGATTGTTTTTCTTCTTTTCTCGCCCCTCTTCAGCACCTTGCGCGCCCTCGCTACGAGGCTAATGGAAAATCTGGGCTAATGGTCCGGCAATTGGAGACATCCATAAAATAAGTTCGTAATTCAATATTTTTAATAATGAAATGTTTATGAAAGGTTCGGCCGACTAAGGGTTTTGTGGGCAACACTGCAATGAGGACATCCACGAATAAGTCGCAATCCCAAATTACTAATTAAAGGTTGCCCTCGGCGAACTTCTTTGAGCCCCCGCCCAGCTTCCTAGCATTTTATGGGCTGCTAGTTATGTGTTACATCGAGGACATCCATAAAATTTATCGCATTTCCAGGACAACCATTACCCCCCCCATGATTTGTGGCGTTCTTGGCGCCTCTTTGCTACTTTGAGGAGTTGCGCGACAATCGGCCAATGTGCTACGGTGTAATTACCATGTAACACATGAGGGCCAACACAATGAGCGAAGCAACCTTTACCTTTCGGGTCGATGAAGGGCTTAAAGATGCGTTTTCCACGGCGGCCAAGTCCCGCGATCGTACCGCCGCTCAGCTCCTGCGCGACTTCATGCGTGATTTTGTGCGGCAGCAGCAGGACGCCGTCGAGCATGAAGCCTGGTTCCGTCGCCAAGTGCAGACTGGGCTGGATTCGGCCAATGCGGGACGCTTGGTGTCGGCTGAGGACGTGGAAACGGAATTTGCCATTCGCAGGGCCGAGACGCGTCGTAAGCTCGAAACTGGATCGTGAGGCTGTTTTGGACGCCCGAAGCTCTCGATGATCGTCGCGCGATCTATGACTACATCGAGGCCGATAACCCAAGCGCAGCGTTGGCCCTCGATGAGTTGTTTTCGAAGAAAGCCAACGGCCTGGTTGACCAGGCTAGCCTTGGCCGACTTGGTCGTGTCGCTGGCACCCGCGAGCTGGTGGCGCATCAGAATTACATTTTGATCTACGATACAGTCGCCGACGTGGTACGAATCCTGCGCGTGTTACACGCTGCCAGGCAGTGGCCGCCAGCGCGGGAATGACAAGAGGGATTGAGAACATCCACGAAATTGGATCTGACGCGCATTTCAGGACACTCATTATGTTGATTCCTAGTTATGTGTTGCTATTGCGCTATTTTTGTGCTAGCGCATCTGAATTTTTGAACAGGAGTTCCCACATGATTACCGTCAATATTCGCAAACAAGGTGGCGCCGCCATCATTACAATCCCCTCTGATGTGCTGAAGATGCTCAACGTACAAGTCGGGGCAACCTTGGAGCTGGATGTGGCTAACGGAGCGTTCACCGCCCGTCCTGCTCATCAAATAGCCCATAAGCGCTATACGCTGGCCGAGCTGCTGCGCGGTGTAACGCCGGAAGATTTGGCCGCGCTGAATGCAGACACCGCATGGGCGCGCGAGGGTGACCCGGTTGGGCGTGAGCTTTCGTGATCCGCCGGAGGATTCCACAGCGGGGCGACGTGTACTGGATTGATCCCAATCCAGTTGCAGGCCGGGAAATGAAGGATCGGCATCGTTTCATGGTCATTACGCCCACGGAAATCAATGCACTAGAACGCATTCCAGGACATCCATTAATTGATCCCATGTTTTTGGCAATTTATGTAAGCCACAGTTAATGAGGACATCCACAAAACAAAAACACAATTCCATGTTTTCTAGTATTGAATTAGAGGTTCAATGGCACTGGTATTTTATGGTCTGGAAGCAGGAAGCAGGGAGCAGTGTTTTGGAGCAGTCAAGCGCAAAGACTGGTGCGTTGAGTTGTTTCACCGCTTGCCCTTGCGCAACGGTCGCGGGTACTTGGGCGGTGTTGCGTTGTGGTTGGTTTTTAATCTTCGAGGTGGAATTCTATGTCCATCTGACCGTGCAGGATTCTGACAACGAAAATGGTTTCGCCAATGGTCTGGTAGAAAATCAGGTGTTGCCCTGCGCGGCGAAATTGCAGGTCTGATTTGCCTCTTTGGCATCCTGCGTCTGGGTTTTCGGCGATGGCATTTAATGAGCTGTCAATGACGCCTTTGTATTCGGCAAGCTGCCGCTCTCCCCACATTTGCATAGTGTAGGACAAGATGTCTCTGAAATCGCGCTTTGCCAAACTGGAAAGCTCAAGGGAAAATTTACGGGATGACATCTGGATCGGGCTTTCTACCTTCGGCGGCGTGTAGTCGTGCTTCTTGCTCGATCTGGTCAAGTAAAGCGGATGTGTAAGGTGTTGTCCGTCCAGCTGCTATGTCGGCTTGGCCAAGCCGTAACGCCTCTAAAAGCCGTTCGCGTTTGGCTTCATCCTGTTCACGGGCGCGGCGCACGGCATCCCTGACGGCCTCGGCTTCGCTGCGATAATAGCCGTTCTTCACACTCTCCTTGATATATTTTTCATCCACGGGCGCAAGTTCAATGTGCATTTTTGGCACCTAATTATAGTAGCTTGATACAACAATTGTACAAAAATAAGCCAGAAACTGCAAATTCTCTGAGTAACTAGTAATGAACCAGCGCTCGAAGGATTGTGCGTGTGGGCGGTATCCGGTTTTGAGAATACTTTCATTTTTTATATCGAGCGTCCTGCCTATGTTGATGTTCTCCGTGTTCTTCATGCAGCGCGGGATTTACCCGCTGAATTAGCGAACCAGGATCCGAGTAATTAAACGACACTTCTTTGAATCCATTCCCACATTCCAGGGCACCCAGTCTGTTTTCAGAGAAATGCAACCGCCTGGTTGATTAGGCTGGCCTTGGCCGACCTGACTGGGTCTCTGGCATGGCTGAGCGGGTGATTCAAAATTGCAGGCTGTTGGCGCCGCTGGATGTTGTGTCTTGTAGTTTTACTATCGCTTCTATCGTGGTGCGGCACGCTAACTTCTTGAGAATATTTTTTCGGTGTGTGCGTAATGTTTCGGGGCTGATTTGGAGGTCGTGAGCGATGGTTTTTGAGTGCTCGCCGCGGCTTAGGTAGTTAAGGACTTCGCGTTCGCGTGGGGTGAGTGTGTCGACTGGGTTTGTGTAATTGGTCAGCGTGTTGTTGGGACTGCGCCGCTCTATTCCATTCCATTCCTGATTCATGCGACTATTTTCTCCTTATTATGTTTTTTTAAGCGTGCCAATACAACGGCGTCAACAATCACCCCGAACCGGCTGCTCACGCAGGCCTAGTAAAGGAATTGTGATGTTTAGAGCGAGATTTGATCGATGAAAGGCGGATAACACGAAGTCGAGCCGCAGTTGCGGCACCCCTTACCGTGAGCGTTAATTGCCCCTTCTCTTTATCGTCCCTTGACCCCAATTCTTTGTGGCAATCGTATTATTGCCGCTGTAATGGTTTTTCCGTATGCAGTGTGCTTAATATCGCGGAATTAATTGGCGTCAAATTACTAAATCGGATCGAATCGCAGGGAATTTGTCATGCCGACAATTGGCGCAATAATACAGGACACTCAATTCTCAGTTTTAGTCATTTCCGCATAACAATTGAGCAAGCAATTTCATGAGTGTGCGGGAATGAGCTTAAAATTGTTGACGGCGGATAGTTGTACATGTTATTTTGTACAAAATATTGTGATGAAGTATTTATATGAAAAGCCTCAATG
>JANPPH010000466.1:0-9388 GCA_031428395.1 Gammaproteobacteria bacterium | reverse complement strand
TAAAAACATCGGATGCCCTAACCATGTCGAGCCCGCAGCGCTTAGGGTTATACCCAGCTTCATAACGACAGCCCAAAACAAGGCCATGAGTAAATTTGCCATCGGCCCAGCCAAGGCTACCAGCGCCATATCACGCTTGGGATTGCGCAAATTGTCCTCGTTAACCGGAACGGGCTTAGCCCAACCGAAGAGAAAGCCGCCCATTAACAGCAATAACCCTGGCACCAACAAGGTGCCCACTGGGTCGATGTGTTTAATAGGATTAAGTGTTAAGCGACCCAGCTGCATGGCGGTCGGATCACCGAAGTAGCGCGCCACCCAGCCATGCGCTACCTCGTGGACAGTAATCGCGAAAAGCACCGGTAGTGCCCAAATCGCTAAGCGTTGCGCTGCATTAAGTTCTTCCATTGGCGAAGTATAACCTTAAAATTGGTTCTTCGAACAATGCTTAGAAGCGCGAAAAAATTTGTGTATCGCCTTTACCTTGGCGTACGACTTGCGGGTAACCGTCAGAGAAGTCCACGATCGTAGTCGGTTCATCACCGCAATAGCCACCGTCGATAACCAGATCCACCTGGTTTTCTAATTGTTGCCGCATCTCAAAGGGATCTGTCATTGGCTGATCTTCGCCAGGCAACTGCAGAGTCACGCTCATCAGAGGCTCGCCGAGCGTTTCCAGCAAGGCCTGCGCGATAGGGTTGTTCGGCACGCGCAAGCCAATCGTTTTGCGTTTAGGATGCTGGAGTCGGCGTGGCACTTCACGCGTCGCACAAAGAATAAACGTATACGGCCCCGGCGTAAGCGCCTTCAACAGCCGGTAGGCTGCGTTCTCGACTCTGGCATAGGTCGAAATCTCTGACAGATCCCGGCAGACCAACGTGAAATTGTGTTTCTCATCTAACTGCCTAATCGCACGAATTCGATCCGCCGCCAATTTATCGTTTAGATGACATCCCAGCGCATAACACGAGTCCGTGGGATAGACGATTACACCACCCCCCGCGACCACATCGGCGGCCTGACGAACTAGCCGTTGCTGCGGATTTTGTGGGTGAATTTGAAAAAACAATGCCATTGGAAAGGAAGTCCTAGTTGATGGGGTGCGCGCGTAAAGCTGACGAGCCTCTCTAAAATGGGTATTATAGTTTGTTTAGCCCACCCTTACTTAATATTGCACATTAAAAATCACACCTAATATGAAGCTACTATTTGACTTTTTCCCAATATTGCTATTTTTTATCGCATATAAAATTTACGGCATCTATACCGCCACAGTCGTTGCCATCGTGGCAGCGTTCGTTCAAGTCGCCTGGTTTTGGTTGCAACATCGACGCTTTGAAACGATGCACTTGGTCACCTTAGGTCTGATTGTAGTGTTAGGCGGTGCCACGTTAATCCTCCAAGATGAAATGTTCATTAAATGGAAGCCGACAGTCGTCAATTGGTTATTTGCCGTGGTGTTTGCTGGCAGCCATTTTATAGGCAACAAGACTATCATCGAACGCATGATGGGTGGCAACATCACCTTGCCTCAATCTATTTGGGCACGGCTCAATGCAAGTTGGACAATGTTCTTTTTGGTCTTAGGTGTGACCAATTTATACGTTCTTTATAATTTTGATACCGACACTTGGGTCAATTTCAAACTCTTTGGCATGCTCGGTTTAACGCTGGCTTTTGTGGTGTTACAAGCGGTTTACCTTGGCCGGCATATCAAAGCGCAAGAAAAGCCGGGGGAGTGAATATGTGGTACACCATTTTTGCCGAGGATGTGACGAACAGCCTGGAACCACGCAACGCTGCGCGACCCGCGCATTTAGAGCGATTGCATGCACTGCGAGAAGCAGGCCGCCTATTATTGGCGGGGCCACATCCCGCCATTGATAGTGAAGACCCTGGCCCTGCCGGTTTTACGGGTAGTTTGATCATCGCCCAATTTAGCTCACTAGCAGAGGCGCAAGCCTGGGCGCAAGCCGATCCCTATGTGGCGGCTGGTGTTTACGCTCGCGTTACTGTAAAACCTTTCAAAAAGGTGCTGCCATGAACGAAGACCCACGCGTTGACATGATTCGAAACACCTTAACTCGCGCATTTGCGCCGCAACGCCTTGAAGTTCGCGACGATAGTCATCAACATGTCGGCCATGCGGGTGCTGCAAGCGGTGGCGGACACTATCACGTGACCATTGTGGCGGGTGCCTTTCTTGGCAAACCTTTACTTGAGCGCCATAGACTGGTGTATGCAGCGTTGAACGAGGCACTGCAGCACGATATTCATGCATTGAGCATTAAGGCTCAAGCGCCAGGCGAGGCTTGAAACTTTTATCGTCCTACCCTGAGGAATCAGCGATGCCTAAACACATAACGTTGGCCAAATATCTGATCTTGCCCATAGGCATGGTGTTATCACTTGTAGCGCCCACCATCACCTTCGCCGCCGACCCGGGCGATGCTGCCGCAGCGACCGTTAACGGAGTTCCTATTAAACGTTCGGCAGTGGCTTCTGCGACGCGTTCGATAGCGCCGGGTCAGCAGCGTCCTGAGGCCGCAATCGTCGAGGAGATTGTGAACCTAGAGCTTTTAGCGCAGCAAGCACTGGCAAAAAAACTGGATAAAACCCCCGAGGTTATTGCCGAGATTGATAACCAGCGGCGCACCCTGTTGGCCAAAGCCGCAGTCACGCAATATCTAGCGGCCAATCCGATCAAAGACGAGGATGTGCAAAAATTCTATCAACAGCAGCTCCACGGCGGACCGCGTTTTGAATATAGAATTCGTCACATCTTGACAAAGACAGAGGCTGACGCCAAAACAGCCATCGCTGCGCTGGATAAAGGCGCGGATTTCGCCACCGTCGCCAAAGAACAGTCAACGGATGCGTCTGCGGCACAGGGCGGCGAATTGGGTTGGATAGAACCTTCACGTCTGCCCAAGCCTTTTGGCGACGGCCTAACGTTGCTGACCAAAGGGGCTTATAGCAAAAGCCCGGTGCAAACCACTTTTGGCTGGCATGTTATTAAAGTAGAAGATATGCGCGATTTGAAACCCGCGCCCTACGAGCAAGTGAAGGATCAACTGCGGCTTGGGCTGCAAAACAAAATGGTAACGGAATACATCGTTGAATTGAAAAAGAAGGCCAAGATAGAGATTAAATAAACGGTTTTTAGTCGACTACTGAGACCCACTTCCCGGTCTTGCGCTACCCTGGATAAATGTTGCGAATAGTTCGGCGGAATTATTCGCATTTTTATCTTGGAGCAAGCGAGTCCAACCAGGATCAGTTAGGCGCCGCAGTTCTGAGCATTTCGCGAAAAGCTTGCTCATCAAGCAAGACAATCCCCAACTGTTGCGCTTTTTCAAGCTTAGAGCCTGCATCATTACCCACTACAACAAAATCAGTTTTTTTCGATACGCTGCCGACTACTTTGCCACCTAATGCCTCGATATGCGCTTTGGCCTCGTCGCGACTGTAACTTTCTAGGGAGCCAGTCAGGACAAAGGTTTTGTTGGCGAAAGGAATATGCTGCGTTGCGGGCTGCCCCTCTTGCCAGTGCACCCCCGCATCGCGTAGGCGCTGGATAACCTCACGGTTGTGTGGTTGTGCAAAAAAATGGTGAATGCTGGACGCGACAACCGGGCCGACATCTTGGACTAATTGTAAAGCCTCTTCGCTGGCCTCCATGAGCGCATCCAGACTACCAAAATGAGTTGCAAGCTGTTTGGCTGTCGCTTCGCCAACCTGGCTGATGCCCAGCGCGTAGATAAAGCGTGCTAGTGTTGTAGCGTTGGATTTTTGAATTGCAAAAAGTAAATTCTCCGCCGATTTTTCGCCCATTCTTTCTAAGCTAACGAGCTGTTCTTTGGTGAGTCCATAACAGTCCGCTATCGTCTTCACCATGTCACTTTCAACAAGTTGTTTAATGATTTTTTCGCCTAAACCCTCGATATCTAAAGCATGACGGCTGGCAAAATGCCCCACTGCACCCCTGCGCTGCGCTGCGCAATAAAGCCCGGCCATGCAACGGTGTGCAGATTCATGGGGTAAACGCACGACTTCAGCGCTGCAGACAGGGCATTTGTCAGGCATTTGCCAAACCGCTGTGTGTTGCGGCCGTTGTTCGAGGATGACACCAACAATCTCAGGGATAACATCGCCAGCACGGCGGACGATAACCGTGTCACCTTCGCGCACGTCTTTGCGTTGCACTTCGTCTACGTTATGCAAAGTGGCGCGACTCACCACTACGCCACCCACTTGCACAGGTCGCAACATTGCGACTGGCGTGATGACGCCGGTGCGACCTACCGAGGGGAAAATTTTTTCCACAATGGTGGTTTCTTCTTGGGCGGGGAATTTATGCGCGATCGCCCAGCGTGGCGCACGCGAGGTGAAGCCTAATATTTCACGCGCGGCGAGATCATCCACTTTGTACACCACGCCGTCAATCTCGTAAGGCAGAGCCTCACGCCGAGTGCCGATATCGCCGTAGGCGTCCAAGCATGCGGCAATACTTTGGGCTAAACGCGCTTCCTCGCCCAGTTTAAATCCCCATGCTTTGAGGCGTTCCATGGTTTGCGAATGCGTCGATGCAATGGTCGTTGAAATTTCACCCCAACCCCAAGGAAAGAACGTCAACGGACGCATAGCGGTGATTCTGGAATCCAATTGACGCAGACTACCGGCGGCGGCATTGCGAGGATTAGCAAAGACACTTTCGTGCCGCGCGATGCGTTCATCATTAAGGCGCGCAAAATCTTTCTTATTGATGACTACCTCGCCACGCACCTCTAAAATCGCGGGCCAATCGTTATTCTGCAGCTTCAGCGGTATGGATTTGATGGTGCGAATATTCGCTGTCACGTCTTCGCCTACCGAGCCGTCACCGCGCGTTCCGGCGCGTACTAAGACACCGTTTTCATAACGCAAGCTCACCGACAAACCATCCAGCTTGGGTTCCACGGTATAGTTGAGTTGCGCGTGCTTAAGTTTGTCGCGCGCGCGACGATCGAATTCTTCAACGTCTTTATCGGTGAAGGCGTTATCGAGCGAGAGCATTGGCACTGAATGCTGTACGCTGGAAAATTGTCGTAGCGGTGCTGCACCGACGCGTTGCGTAGGTGAGTCGGGAGTGATTAACTCGGGGTGACTTTGTTCGAGCGCCTGTAGCTCACTCAGCAACCGATCAAAGGCGGCGTCGGAAATGAGCGGCGAATCCAACACATAATAGCGGTAGTTGTGGTGATTAATTTCTTCGCGCAGTGTTGCAATTTTTTCTAACAGGTCTTGATTTACGGTCATGCCTGCCTTTGGGCTAGCCGCAATTTGCGTTGATGCTCTTTTATCTGCTCGAAAATGTGTTCGGCGCCTTGCTTGGTAAGCATGTTGTGGCGTTCATCGCAGACGGGTGCTTGTAGACGTTTTGCCAGTTCGCGCGCCTTCTCCAACATTAACGCGAAGGCTTCCATTCCATCCAACGGTCCGGGTATCTGCATAAACAGTGTAAGTCCGGGCGTCGTAAAACCATCAATGTGATCTACGTCGAAGGTACCCGGTTCGAGTATGTTAGCCATACCAAATACAGCGCCATGGCGCGGACCATTGGGGCCATAGCACTGGAAAATACCCATTTCGCCAAGATGCATATCGAGTTCTTCGGCAGCGGCTATGATCGACTCGCCGGGCAAAGGCCGATCCTGACTAAGGATATTTAGCACTACAAGCAGCTCATTGCGCCTTACGGGCCGTGCCACCGCTATTTCGTCTTCTTGGCTCGTCGCCGACGCTTCACTCTCTACGTCGTCGAATGAAACGGGCTCGGGTTCGGTGGTGACGGCAGATCTAGTACGACGCCGTTGATAGACAGTGTAGGCTGGCGCTGGCTCATCTGCCGGCGAAACGTTCGCTTCATCGTTTTCATTTAAGGTGATTGAGGGCAGATCGCCAAATTGGTCATCAGCGCGCGCAGCACGATAGGCGGGTGCACTATCGTCGTCCATGTTATCCAAATTGGTCAAATTGGGATTGAGGCGCTGATTGCTACGCTGGAATTTGCGCCGACGCGCTTTGGGACGCGTGCTACGCAACATGATATACAGGATGACAATGACAGCAACACTAGGCAAAGCAACCGTTAGCAGCGTATCGCGATCAATAATGTTTAGTAGGTCCACGGCTTTGCTTCCATCCTTATGAAGGTGTGGGGTAACTTAAGGTACCCTTAAGCTAATGGGCACCTCTAAAAATCCGCTAAAGCCGCGATGGCTGCGTTGGAAATAGGCTCAAAATGCTTCTTTACCTCTGTGTAAACTGTGCTGTGCATGGATGCACAAATGCCGCGGGCGCAGGAGCAGCCGCTTTCTCGCCCATTTCCGCCTTACCCTCGCGCCTTGATCGAATTTTTAGAGGTACCCTTCGTAGAATGCCTCGTGCTTGGTGATAACTCAAGATGCCGCAGCGAATTTTGCCGCCTCATCGATATCGACCACGACCAGTCGCGACACGCCCGGTTCGTGCATGGTAACACCAGTTAATTGATTTGCCATCTCCATCGTCGTTTTGTTGTGCGTGATAAAAATAAACTGCACGTGTTCGGACATAGCGCGCACCAGCTCGCAAAAACGCCCTACATTGGCGTCGTCCAGCGGCGCGTCCACCTCATCGAGCATACAAAAAGGCGCTGGGTTAAGTTCGAAAATAGCGAACACTAAGGCTACCGCTGTCAGCGCCTTTTCTCCGCCCGAAAGCAGATGAATGGTACTGTTGCGTTTACCCGGTGGTCGCGCCATAACGGTGACGCCGGTGTCTAAAAGATCTTCGCCCGTGAGCTCCAAATAGGCATGTCCGCCGCCGAATAGACGCGGGAACATCGCCTGTAATCCCACATTAATTTTATCGAAGGTATCCTTAAAGCGCGTGCGCGTTTCACGGTCGATTTTTCGGATCGCATTCTCCAAGGTATCGAGGGCTTCATTTAGATCCGCAAACTGTGCATCAAGATGTTGTTTGCGCTGCGACTGCTCGGCGCACTCGTCAATCGCCGCCAGGTTGATTGCCCCTAATCGGGCGATTTGGCGCTCAATGCGCTCGATATTCTCAATCCAGTTTGCTTCGCCTGCATCGGCTGGCATCTCGTTTTGCAGCGTTTCCCACTCAAAGCCCGACTCGCCAAGTTGTTCCTTCATGGTCTGGGCTCGAACCTTTATCTCTTGCCAAGTCATGCGGTTTTGCTCAAGCACCACGCGCTCATCGCTCACTTTGCGCTCTGTTTGATTGCGTGCCTCACTCAGCTGACGCATGCCGTGATCCAGCTCTTCTACCCAGCGTCGCGCCTCGCTTAAGCGCGCGTCGGCACTGAGGCGTTTTTCCAGCGCCTGACCTAGCGCCGTCCCCATTTGACGCAACGGCTCATCGCCACTTGCAAGACTTTGGCGCAACTCATTGCGCCGCTGTTCCGAATGCGTTAACTGCCCTTCCATGCGCTGTAAGTTTTCACGTGTTGCCTGTAATTGCGTTTGTAACGAGCGGATACGCAAGGCGATTTCGTGCGCTGCCTCGCGATGGGTGCGTGCGCATTGGCGCTTGCTGTCAACATTGATCCGATGCTGGTCGCGTTGCTGGACCCATTGTTCGCGCTCTGCAGTATGCCCCTCGGTCAATGCCAATGCCTCGTGCAAACGCCGTCGCGTGCTCGCCAAACCCTCTTCGTCTAGGCTGACTTGTTTGTGCAACTCGTCGATATCGCCAGTCAACCGCTCGAGGCGCATGCGCATGTTTTCCAAACGCGCTTGCTTGCCACTATGTTGCGCGCGCACTTCGGCATGCCGACGCGAGGTGTCCGTTAATACTATCTGCGACTTGCTGCGCGATTCCTCTAAGGCCTTCATGTGCACCTGACCCGCTTGCTGCGCCGCGACCAGTTCTTGCACTTGCGTAGCCGTCTGATCGATCGCCTTGGCTAATTGTTTTAATTCCTGTTCGCGGGCCAACACGCCCGCTTTTTCGTCAGCATCACGGGTCAGGCGCAACCAATTGCGACCTAGCCATATACCATCGGGCGTAATCACGGATTCGCTGCCGCGCAATTGGCTACGCATGGCTAACGCTGCGTCAAGACCTTCTGCCACATACACGCCACCGACCAAAGGCTGCAGGGGCCACGCGGCGGAAATCTTAGCGCTAAGATACTGACCGGGTGATGCGGAAACCGTTTCTGCCGGGGCGTCCATATCGAAAAAATTCACCCGACCATGCTGCAGACTCGCCAACGTCGAGGCGATATTTTCTACACCGTTAATACACACCGACTCTAAGTGCAAGCCCAACACTTGCTCAACCGCACGCTCCCAGCCCGGCTCCACCTTGAGTTCTTCGGCTAAACGCGGCTGACCTGCCAAGCCATGCTGCTTCAACCATGTTGTCACCGCGCCCGCGCGCTTGCCCAACGCTTCTTCTTGCAACGCAGACAATGACGCATGGCGCCCTTGCATGTTTTGCAAACGGCCACGCACTTCCGCTAGTGCCATTGCCGTTTGATTGGCGACGTCGCGTTCTTGCCCGATGCTGCTTTGTAAAGATTGCAACTCCGCTTGGCATCCCTGAATTTGCGCATCAAAATCACCGACCTGCGTGTGGAGCAGCGTCATGTCGCGTTCTAGATCGGCAGTGTTTAAGTCCGCGCGCTCGCCCTGCATCTTAACCAAGCGCTGTTGTAACTGGGTCAGATGCTGTTCCAGCTGTTGCGCGCGCGCGCGCTCGACCTCGGCGTTGCGCACGTGCGCTGACGCACGTTGATTAAATTCATCCCAGCCATGTTGCCAAGCCTGCATAGCCGCTTCCGCCTCGGCTAGTTCGGCGGTCGATGTTGTTTCCTGGGCGTTAGCGGCATGGAAACTTTGCTCATCGTTATTCAATTCCGCCGCTAGAGTTTCGATGCGTTGGCGATCAGAGGCTAAGTGCTGCGCAAGCTCATTCCATGCTTGTTCAGTCGAGACAAGGCTGCGCTCCTGTTGGGCGCGCGTGTCTTTAGCATGCGTAATCGCTTGCTCTAGTCGCGAGATTTCCGCGCCAACGGTGTAAAAATGTCCCTGTGATTGGTTAAAGGCTTCTGTCGCGTCGATGTGTTGTTCGCGTTGTTTCTCAATCGCCACTTCAACGCGCCGCAACTCGGCAATGCCTGCTTCCAGGGCTGTTTCTTGTGTCTGGATACTTTGTTCACGTTGTGTCACCAAGGCACTTAAATCACGCAAACGCAGCGCCAACAATTGTGCTTTAAGTTGACGTTCTTCTTGCTTCAATTCTTTATATTTTTCTGCCGCCGTGGCCTGGCGCTGCAACACTTGAAGTCGCTTATCCAGTTCCTCGCGTAAATCACTTATTCGGCTCAAATTAT
>JANPPH010000465.1:0-4911 GCA_031428395.1 Gammaproteobacteria bacterium | reverse complement strand
TAAGGAACCATCGTGCCCGGTGTTCATGGCTTGCAACATATCAATGGCTTCTTGGCCACGTACCTCACCAATGACGATTCGGTCTGGGCGCATACGTAAAGCGTTTTTTACTAAATCACGTTGGCTTACTTCGCCGCGACCTTCGATATTCGATGGGCGTGTTTCGAGGCGCACTATATGTGTTTGTTGTAATTGTAATTCGGCCGCATCCTCAATGGTGATAATACGTTCGCTATTGGGAATAAAAGAAGATAAGGCATTCAGTGTGGTGGTTTTTCCCGATCCTGTGCCACCCGAAATAATAATATTTTTTCGCCCACGTACGGCGGCTACCAAAAAGCGCGCCATCGTCCGCGACAAAGCACCTCTTTCAGTCAGGCCCTGCATAGTCAGCGGTTGCGCGGGAAAGCGACGAATCGACACGACTGCGCCATCCAGTGCCAGAGGAGGGATGATAACGTTGACACGCGACCCATCTTTCAAGCGCGCGTCGACCATCGGGACGGATTCGTCAATACGACGCCCGACGCTGGAGACGATACGATCGATAATACGCATCAAGTGTGGGTTATCATCAAACACTACTGCGCTGCGATGGAGCTTGCCGTTTCTTTCCACGTAGATGCAATGTGGTCCATTGACCATGATGTCAGAAATAGTGGGGTCTTTTAGCAGCACTTCCAGAGGCCCTAAACCTAAAATTTCAGCCTGAATTTGTTCGATGACACTTTTGCGTGACTCGGCACTGAGCGGCATCTGTTCACGCGCGATAATGGCGTGAGAAAACTCCGCGATTTGGGCACGCGCTTCGGTCTCTCCCAACGTGTTGATTCGGGAAAGATCCATAATCTGATACAGTTCTTTAAGAACAATCGTCCGATGGCGAGTTTCATGGGGCGTTAAGAATTCACCCACTGCTTCGGCTTCGGCCTCCGTCGCAAAGATGTCGGCATTGCCTTCAGCTCCAGCGCTTTCGCTTAGGGCTGATGGCTCATGTGATTTGCTTGTAAGCGAATCCTCATTCAATGTCTCATGGGCAGATTGCGGCGCTGAGGTCGACTCGGACGGGGTGTTGGTTAAGCCAAATTTTGCTAAGCGAGATCGTAAACTCATAAATAGCTTCCGCTAGTTGCAATTATCGTTGAGAGGTGATGCCAAATCATCCGCCAAATAGTCCCGAGAACGCACGTTTTAACAAGGTTTTTGGGTTGTCGGTATGCCCGCGAACTCGCTGACTCATACTAATTAACGCTTTCGTCAACGGCGCTGTGGGGGCAACATTGAACATCTGAGTAGCGCTATTGAGTGAGCTCTCGACGCGCTCATAGTCATTGGGCAGCAGCACCAAAGGCGTATGATTTAATGTTGATACGATCTCCGCTTCTGTAATCTGACTCTTCTTGTTAAAGCGATTTACCACTACGGTGATGCGTTCGGGGGCCATATCAAACTCTTGGCGCAATATGCCGAGCAATCGCTTTGTGTCGCGCACGTGAGGAATAGATTGTTGCATGACGAGTACAACGTGACTGCTACGTAAAATTACGCTCGAAAAGAAGGGGTCGACCAAGCGTGGTAAATCGACTAGAGCGTGGTCGAATCCCTGGTTGATTAAGTCGAATAACTTATCAACGGCATTCAGTTTTAACTCGCTCGATAGGATAACCGGATCCAATTTTTCGCCAAGCAGGTATAAACCACTCGCGTGTTGTGTGAGATAACCTTTCAGAGCAACTGCATCTAAGCGTCCAACCGTTTCAAGAATTTCTTTTAAGCCGTGATTGACTGTGACATCAAAGTTCATCGCTTGAACGCCAAACTGGTAATCAAAGTCAACGAGAACCGTTTGGATTTTGTCTTGGATAGCCATTAAATGGGCAAGATTCGCCGCGACAAAGGAGGCACCCGAGCCGCCTTTGGCATTGATCACCGTCGTGACATTGTTGGCGCCGTCGCCTTGCGTTGAAAATTTTTCGCGCGCGATGGCACGCAAGCTTTCGGATAATTCTTCTTTGCTTAATGGCTGTGCAACATAGTCGCGCGCACCCGCTTTGATTGCCTGACGCATAAGTTGAGCGTCGTTAGCCGGGCCAACAACAATCAGTTCAAATTGGGCGCGGTTAATTGCGGCAAGATTTAAAACAGTTTGCGGATCTGCACCGGTTAAATCGACAATTACAATATCGGGTCGATGGGGGTCATCGACGTGCGGCCAAATGAGGGGTTGTCCGGCTTCAACGAAGCTATTAGTTATCTCAAACCAGGACTGCGCGCGCAGATAGGCGTCGACGACAGACCAATGGTCTGTTCGATGACCCACAAGACAAATTTTGACCTTTCTATTCATAGTTACTCAGAGTTTTCAGCCTTAGCGACTAGTTATCATTCCAGGATGAAATCGATTGGATGTTGTATTAGGGCACTTCTATTAATCGTGATTCCGTCGTTCCCGCGAAAGCGGGAACCCAGTCAAATCAAGCATCTGGATTCCCGCTTTCGCGGGAATGACGAATTTATAGAAGTGCCCATTCGCCGATGTTCGGGCCCTCGAGCGGGACAACACCGAGGCTTTCTCGGGGACGCGTGGATGTCATCGCGGGAAAGGTGAGTTCAAGGCCGGGAATGGGAATAAAGGGCGTAAATTGATAGCCAGTGAACCCGACCTGTACGAAACGAATATCCCCAAAACCTGCTACTCCTTCAGGGTCACCAACAATGGACAAGTCTTGAGCCAAATACTCAACGACAATATTTTGCGCGGTGAGGTCTGAAAGAAGCTGGTTATTAGATCGAATTACGCTTGCGATCGCAAGCGCGTCAAAGCCACACACTGCTGCTGCTCGCGCACCTAAACGTGAGGCTTCGGCTAAAGTATTCCAGGTGTATGCCAAGCGTCCAACTTCGAGCACGCCCAGGAGTAGCGTGAAGAATAAAAGCCCTACCATCGCGAACTCAACGATCACGGTGCCGCGCTGTTTTTCTATGTTTAGTCGTGTTGTGCTCATGCTGGCTGTGCGCCCTCGTTTAATTAAAAAAGCGGTCATTAAAACACCGGCATGGTTGTGGATACTCTTAAAGGCGTGTTTAAATTCACACCCGCCAACGTGAGTAATGCCCCACCCATGATTGGCGCATAGGTATAATTTACGTCTATCCGGATGGCTGAGAGGGTGCTGCCTGGGCTAACCGCGCAAAGCTGCCCACCCGCAATTGGCGCTGAACCAAAAGCGCACACAATGTTGATGTTCGAGTCAGCTAAATTGCTTGGCCCACCAAGCCTTATCAACGCTTTTGCAGTCGCAATGTCGGCAGCCGTTAAGTTCGCCACGCCGCCACCGGTCATGATATTGCCGCCAAGAAAGCGAGCGCCATTTTCGACTGATTTCGTCAATGTGGTAGAGGTAAAAAATAGCCCACCAAACTCAGCTGTCGTGACAAAAAACAGCAATAGCAGCGGTAATATCACCGCAAATTCAACCATGGCAAGACCATGCTCCGCCCTGGAATGTTTGTGTTGGGTCTTTCTGATATACGGGATGCTCTTCATAATTAGGAATCCCAGCGTGCAGTGTTGCCGTAGAGTTGAATCTGCGTCGGGCCTCTGGTCGCCTGTGTATCTCTGCCCGGCGTTCCGTTGACGTTGCATTGTCCAACGAATTCACCCGGTAGACTCATTGGAACCGGGCCGGGAGGATTGTTGGCTGGCGCTCTTAAAAAGAAACAACCTAAACCGAGAACGGGCAGGGTTGATGCCCCCGTGGCGGTCCCATCGCACCTACCAATGGGTACCACCAATATGCGTCTATCAGGCACCCCATCGGTTGGACGATCATAATTACCTGCCGCATAGCGATCACGATAGGCTTGATAAGTGAGGGGACGATCTGTCACTAAATCCGGTGGGTACTGTCCCTGCAACCCATTGAGAGGCCCAGCATAAATACCAAAGCGTGTGTTAACGCCTTGCTGGAATGGGCCTGCATTTAAGCCAGGTTCTGTCGCTACGGTGCCACCCACGGACGCGCAGTTGCCATATCTCCCGGCTAGATCTTCGCGCAATGCGTCGGCGCCGGTGCCGGAAAGGCGCAATAGGCGAAAATTGCCTGGCCCTACCTCAGAAGTAGTGCCTGGCCGCCTGATTAAATCAACTGGATCGCCTATGGTGTAACCCCAAAATGTGCCAGCGGCAGGGGTTGGATTGCCACACACCATAATTGGCGCAATGTCGCAGGCTGCGCCGAGAACCGGGCTAGGCCCAGCAATTGCCGTGGTATCTATAGCAATTTGATTGATGCCAAAGACTCGTGTTAACGACGTGTCAATGTCAAGCGGGTTACTCAGAGACACCCGCACAAATCTAGGCGCCACAGCGCCTGCGACGAAGGGGTTTAACGTGTTTGAAAACGCCGTTTCAAGGCTCGCTGAAACGGGCGTCAGTTCGTTGTTTGCCGCCTGCGCGAGATGGCTGGCGAATATGAGTTCGGCCGCAGCACGCGCCTGGGCGGTATTGCCCGTTGTATCAAGCACTCGCGCTGCTCCCAAGGCCGAAGCATCCAGCGCGTTCTGCAAGCGAGTTTTATTGGCGTATGCATGACCTGAGTCCGCCGCCAAGCCCGCCATCCCTGCTATGGCCAATAAAGCAATGGTCGCCATCACCATGACGTTACCGTGTTGCTTGTGATAACGGCCCGGATTTGTTGCTTTAGGCATTGGCTCTTCCTTTCTCATGTGCTTACTTAGTGTCAATGTCATACGTCAATGGTTTCAGCTTGATGATTTGGCGAGCCTGCTTGCCGGGTTGGTTGTCGCGATGCAGATTCTTCAAATCGGCTACTGCTCGTTCTCCGTCCATACCTTGAGCACCTATTGGATTCACGATGGCAGACGCTTGAGGATCGTGGATCTGGCCCG
>JANPPH010000464.1:0-2608 GCA_031428395.1 Gammaproteobacteria bacterium | reverse complement strand
GCATCACGCACTAAGCCATGTATATACACTTCGTGGAAGGGCACTTCCCCCATGAATTTGGTGCCCATCATAATCATGCGTGCTACCCAAAAAAAGATAATGTCAAAACCGGTGACGAGTACGCTGGTGGGATAAAAGGCTTTGAGGTCGGGCGTGGTTTCTGGCCAGCCGAGGGTAGAAAAGGGCCATAACGCCGAGGAAAACCAGGTATCCAAGACGTCAGGATCTTGAGTGAGTTCCAGCTCCGAATTCAAACTATGTTTTTTGCGTACTTCCGCTTCACTGCGGCCAACATAAATATTGCCTTGCGGATCGTACCAAGCCGGTACGCGATGACCCCACCAAATTTGGCGGCTGATACACCAGTCTTCAATGTTGCGCATCCACTCGAAATAGGTGTTTTTCCAATTGTCTGGGACAAAACGGACATCGCCATTTTCAACCGCATCAATGGCAGGCTGCGCTAACGGTGCAACGCGCACAAACCATTGGTCGGTGAGCAGCGGCTCGATGACGGCGTGGGATCGATCGCCACGTGGAACCATCAATTTATGCGGCTGTGTCAGTAACAAGAAGCCGTTGCTTTCTAAGTCGGCTAACAATTGCTTGCGTGCTGCAAAGCGATCTAGACCACGGTAGGCGACCGGGATTAAATCGACTGTTGCGACATCATGTTTAGCGGCGTCTGCGCTTTGGCCTAAGCTTGAGTCGTCGCTTGGGCTATGTTTAAGTTTTGCATCCGCCGTAAAGATACTAATTAGTCCACCGTGCGGTAAGGTGCGAAGCGCGTTCGTCTCGCGATGACGCAACCACACTTGATAGTCATTGAAGTCATGCCCGGGCGTGATCTTAAGGCAACCGGTACCAAAAGTGGGGTCGACATAGTCATCGGCAATAATCGGTATTTGACGGCCAGTGAGTGGCAATTCAACAAATTTGCCGATTAAGTGGCGATAGCGCGCATCCTCAGGATGCACCGCGACGGCGGCGTCACCCAACATGGTTTCGGGCCGCGTCGTGGCGACAGTTAAGGTGGCACTTTTATCCGCTAAGGGATACTGAATGTGCCAAAGAAAACCGTCTTCTTCTTGGGAGACGACTTCCAAATCTGATACGGCAGTTTGTAACACCGGATCCCAATTGACTAGACGCTTGCCACGATAGATCAAGCCTTCGTCGTATAAGCGCACAAATACTTCACGCACCGCCTTTGATAGGCCAACGTCCATCGTAAAGCGTTCGCGGGACCAGTCTAGCGAGGCGCCAAGGCGGCGTAGTTGTCGCGTGATGGTGCCACCTGATTCTTCCTTCCAGCGCCAAATCTGCTTGATAAAGGCCTCCCGCCCCAAGTCATGCCGCGATTTGCCTTTCGCCGCGAGTTGCCGTTCCACGACCATTTGCGTGGCGATGCCCGCATGATCGGTCCCCGGTTGCCAGAGTACATTGCGGCCGCGCATACGGTGATAGCGGGCTAGGGTATCCATGAGCGTGTCTTGGAAGGCATGGCCCATATGCAAGCTGCCCGTAACATTGGGCGGAGGAATCATGATGCAGTACGGTTCACCTTCGCCGCTGGGCGCGAAGTAGCCGCGTTGTTCCCAGATTTCGTACCAGTGTTGTTCAATCTGCGGGGGGGAATAGGTTTTTTCCATGTTTTCAGTCGCTTTATTGATCAATAGGTTTTGAACGAAGGGTGATTGGTTGCGCAAAAGTGGTCTTGCCTTGGCCACATTCGTGCTTTGGCCGCGGCTTTGCACTATTTTTTTTCTCGGTGGCAATACAACTGGCTTGAGTGGCGACGTCCCCGATGTAGGTGGCGAATCTTGGATAAAGTGTTCAGGCTTGGGATTTACCCGCAATTCAGTGCGTAGTGTATCTAATTCGGCATCAACACGTTTAATTGCACGCAGATTTTGCGCTGTATTCTTATCGATTAGCTCATTGACGTGCGCTGCAAGGTGGTCAATATGCTCCAACAACAACCCATGTTGATTCTTGTCGAGGTTGACTAGTTGTTGCTGCAGTGTTTGCAACTCATTTTGCAACAGCTGCATGTCGCTTTGCGGTTGTTCTATGGCATGGCGAAGTTTTTTTACTTCGCTGCCAAGGCGATCGATACGCGGCCGAATCAACTTTAAATATAGACGATTAATGCGCTTCGTAACCCGTGTTTCTGCTGTTTGCACGAGCGTCTCCATTTCGCGGAGGCGCCGTTGCAGGAAAAACGTCATTTCTGTTCGCAGCTCAGCCTTGATCCTTTCATAGGGATGCTCAAGTATTTCGCTATCCAGGCTAGGCTCTGGCCCTGTCGGAAGCTCATCGCGCATGTCGGTCGCAGCCAGACGTTTTAGCAATGAATCGATTTCATCGTCGTGTGTGGAGGGTGCTGTGTCAGAAAAAGGGTCTTTATTCATCGCTCGAACTAACAGAGACGGCGTGAGTGTCGACGGTAAAACCCTGATCGCGATAAAAACGATAACGTTGGCGGCCAGCCTCTTTCACCGCGGCATCTTGATCTACTATTTCGGCCACGCGTTGATACTGACGAAATGCAGAGGGCACTGACGGCGCTAAATTAATTAATAGATCAGCGCTACACTCGGGGCCC
>JANPPH010000463.1:0-4932 GCA_031428395.1 Gammaproteobacteria bacterium | reverse complement strand
CCTTCTGCTTTCATGGTTGCCAATAGCTTTGCTTTATTTTTTTCCGACACAATCACGGCTGTCACAGGATTCACTAAGGCAAAATCCACAACACCTTGCGCCACAGCATCGTCGATCTGCCCGGGCGTAAGCGGCACGATTTCTATTGATTTGCCGATTTCGGCAGAAATGAACTTGGCTAATGGTTCCCATTTTTTCGCCTCCAAAGGCCCCCTCGGCGCATTCACACCGAGTTTTATATCTGCAGCATTAGCGGCATAAGCCGCGCTCATCAACGCAAACACAACCATCAACCGGCCTATCGATACTTTCATCATTTCAATTTCTCCAATCAGTTATAGGGCGCAAGCTTCAGTGCCTTCAATGCCGCTTTCATTGAATCAAGACTCTGAGCCTCGACAAATCCATCGATTTTAGCCGCGGTGGCCGCCTCATCGGTGGGCTTCAACTTCAAAACTACCTCTTTAACTTTAGCAGCCAATGCGGAATCGACACTTTCACCCGCAAGCAAAAACCAATCAGGATACAAATCCGTGCTGTGCACGAAATCCAGATCATCCTTTTTCTGATCCAAAATTACAAAATCTTCCAATTTGATCTTGCCTTCCTTTGCCATCGATTCCAATATGCCTGTTTTCACAAATCCGGCATCAATCACGCCTGTTTGTACGGCGAGCACAATGTCATCCTGTTTTTTTGCATCTTTAAATGAGGCAAAATCACGGTGCGCGTCAGTATATACCTTGCTGCTTGAGGTGATAAACTTGGAATACATAAGCGGCTGCTGACAAGCCGAACTGGTATCCCATCACATTTTTGCCTTTAAGATCGGCAATGCTCTGCACCTTGCCGCCTTTTTTTGCGAAGATTACACCGGCCAAATAAGTCGTCCCATCGACCTTCATGGTAGCCAGCGCCTTGGCCGTTTTTTTCTCGACTGCAATGGCTGCTGAGACGGGATTAACTAATGCAAAATCAATATGACCACTGCCAATTGCATCATTCATTTGACTCGCCGAAAACGGCATAATTTCAAACGACTTACCCACACTCGCCGTGAGGTGCTTAGCTAATACATCCCATTTTTTTGCTTCCAATGGTCCCTGTGGCGCAGTAACGGCAAGCGTCAAATCTGCCGCTTGCAGCACCGGTAAGACAGAGATAAAAAAAACAACAACCAGCGCCATACGTCCACATAACCACTTCAACATTGCTAGCTCCTTATCTTTAGCGGGCCGCGAAGGCATAGGCTCATTTAACCCAGATTTTCCATTAGCACTCTACTGCGGCCGCACAAAGCGCTGAATCTGCGCGAGAAAAGAAGAAAAACAGTCTGTCACCGTAGTGTGACTACGCCTCCGACTGTTTTTCTTCTTTTCTCGCCCATCTTCAGCACCATGCGCACCCTCGCTACGAGGCTAATGGAAAATCTGGGTTTAATTTAAAGCGAATCGACTTCGCAGCGCTTGTATTGGACAAAATACCAAAAGTTACTCGAGTCGCAGTCTTCTTATAGACCAACTGACTTGGGTATAACGGCAGCTTCGTCTATTTACTTAAAATATAGTCGTTCTCATGGAGATAAACGCCGTGGAGCCATGAAAACGGCACCATCAAGATCCGTTAATAGCGCCCTCGCTACGATTCTAACTGCCTTTTTTAGGTTCAAGCGATAAAAAGGAATGATTCCTTTTCGCAATTTCCACGCGTTCGTCTACACTTTTTTTGCAGGCTGTTGAATACAGCTTGTAAAGCGGGACAAGGAAAGGCCGCTTTCTCCCAATCAGTCTGATTGGGCATTTGCGGAAGGGATTTTTCCGCGCCCGCTGAAAAAGCTCCAAGGATGGACTTTTTCAGCATCCATTTAGTTAAATTAAAACACCTTGCGGTAGTTGTGTAAGGGCCACTTTGGCCCTTTATTTGTTCTCGACCTTGGATATTCATCTTTCTGCTCATCCGCATAGCAGGTATAGTTCGCTTTCGTTGCGTCCAAGCGTTTGCGAAAGGAGTTATTTGTGGATCGTTTGAAGGCCAGCATTCGAGAGATTCCTGACTTCCCTCAACCCGGAATCTTATTTCGCGACATTACCCCGCTCGTCAGAGATCCCGCCACATTGCATTTAGCCGTAAATAAACTAATTTTTCCGTTTCTTCAAAATGACCTTACCGCCGTAGTGGGCATGGAGGCACGTGGTTTCATTTTTGGTAGCCTTGCGGCGTGGGAACTGGGTTGCGGCTTTGTACCTTTACGCAAACCCGGGAAGTTGCCTTACGATGTGCAGTCTATTTCCTACGATCTCGAATATGGTCAAGCCGCGCTTGAGGTGCATGTCGATGCGCTGGACGCCAATGATCGAGTGTTAGTGGTCGATGATGTGTTGGCCACAGGCGGCACCGCCGCGGCAAGTTGCGCACTCATAGAAAAGCTTGGCGCCTGTGTCGTTGCTTGCGCGTTTGTGGTGGAACTCGACCAGCTTAAAGGACGAGACCGTTTGGCGAAGTACCCTGTCCATTCACTTATCCACTATTAGTGCCGAATCAAATCCGACACCAAGAAAAGCCTTTGCGATCATTCATTATTAAGAAATGGTTTTGATGCGAAAAAGATTTTTCTATATTTTATCGCCTCTCACAGTGCTCATTGTTTGGGAGACGCTGACGCGCTTAAATTTTTTTGACGCACGTTTCTTCCCTGCTCCCAGCCTAATTTTTTACGAACTGTTTTTCATTACACCCAAAGAACAACTTTTGAATGATATCCAGGCGAGCCTTACGCGAATCGTCGTGGGTTATGTTGCGGGTGCGCTATTTGGCATCCTGGGTGGGATAGCCTTAGCACAGTGCCCCCGCTTGCGCGCAGTCGTCTATCCCTTGATAGCTATAACTTACCCCATTCCGAAAATTGCGATTTTTCCGCTCATAATGCTAGTTTTCGGCCTAGGCGAGCTATCCAAAATTGTCGTCGTGGCGATCGGCACTTTTTTCCTGGTGTTAATCAATACACTCCATGGCATTGATGCTTTAGCAAAAATTTATCACGACGTCGCGTATATTTATCGCATCTCGCTGTGGAATCGCTTGCTGCATATCATCATCCCTGGTGCGTTGCCTTCGATCTTTACTGGCTTACGACTCGCCATCGGCTATAGCTTGGTCATTGTTGTTGCAGCGGAATTTTCCGGTGCCGAAGCGGGCATTGGTTACAGAATTTGGGCAGCGTGGGAAACCTTCAGCATCAAATCCCTTTACGGTGGCATTTTCATTATTGGGCTACTCGGCTTACTCTCGTCGATAGCCATAGACAGGCTTGAGAAGTGGTTGATTCCTTGGCGAGAACGACGAGCGCCTTACAGCTAGGCGAACGCAAGCGCTAAGGGAAAATCTGGGTTCAATCAATCCAAACTCGGCATGCAGTTTTAGGTTTAGGCGGCCGCCAAGATCAAGGCGTCTCTGTAGCGGGCTGTTCGCGAAAATGATCCATCCACCAGTCAGCGGCCAAACGCTCGCCTTCCTCAATTTCCGCCTCAGTCATCGATTTCATCAATTTCATGCGCGGATCGTCTTCTGAAACCTCCTCACCTTGATTTGCCCAGACGCCGGAAATGCCGTACCACATGTATGATTTCACTAGATCGCGCGGGGTTCCACGACCCGCTTCGTAATAAGCGGCTAATTTTTTTTGCGCTGCCAGGTGATGTTGCAGGGACGCTTTTTCAAACCATTTAAAGGCCTCAGCATCATTACGCTTTACCCCTTCGCCACTTTCATACATCAGCGCAAGATTGGCTTGGGCATGTGCATCACCTTGCTTAGCCGCTTCGGTCAACCACTTTGCCGCTTCCTTCATGTTACGCTTTGGCGGAGCTGAGTTTTTGTAAATAAAACCGAGCTGGCTCTGCGCCGACGGATAGCCACGCTGCGCCGCTTTACGATACCAACGTATACCCTCATCCTCGTTCTTTGCTACACCAACGCCTTCAAAATTCATGTAGCCCAGCGCAGTCTCTGCGGAAGGGTCCCCCTTCGCCGCCGCCGCATTCAACCAGCGTTGCGCAAGGAGCGGGTCTTGCTTTGCAGCATTGCCGAACAAATAACCCAGACCCAACTCGGCCATCGCCGCAACTTCACCCGCCTGAGCACGGGCCTGCAGTGATTGCGTTAATGCTTTACGCTCAGCAACCGGATCATCCGCCGCCAGCGTGTTGGTCGGCAAAATCACGGATAGTAAGACCAACATAAAAAAACCAATTTTTACTCGCAGATTCATTGTCGTCGTTCCGTAGTGGTGAATAGTGTAACTAGCGTTTTTAGATTTAATGAGGGTAGTTTAGGGGCTTGTTACACCAGATAAAAAGAGCATAAACATAGTGAAGGACACCTCTAAAAATTCAAATTATTAGAGGTGCCCTTGAAGTAATTTTATTTTACACTATTTAGCTCGATCCGGTAGCCAAGCGCTTGCAAGCGCTGACTCAGATCGCCCATCGCTGGCACCACATGGTTCGACCCACCGCGCACACCTAACTCCAGACGCCGCTGTGCGCCGATCTCAGGCAAACACGAAAAACGGACTTGCGGAAAGCGTTGCACAAAATCATTCATCACATCCAGCAACTCGCCTTCCACCGCATCAAATACCACTAATACGGCTTCGGTGGGAAATTCTTGTGGTCTGCAATCGGCGTATTTCGTATCCAATAGCCAGTCCATCATAGGCCAAGCCATAACTGGAAATCCAGGCAAAAAATGATGCGAACCTAGGCTAAAGCCAGCAATTCGGTTATATGGATTAGGAATAATGGTGCTTGTTTCGGGTAAATCGGCCATCAATACACGTCGGGGGTAAGTATCAGCGCCATAACGTGCCTCCATCTCCGCGACGGCCTCGGGATGCCGATAAAGCGCCACCCCGGCTGCTTCTGCGGCGGCCTG
>JANPPH010000462.1:0-2900 GCA_031428395.1 Gammaproteobacteria bacterium | reverse complement strand
GTGCTCGCCGAAGCGCCCCCCGGGCGCCAGACGGTGCTCTTATCCGCCACCAAGCCGCCCCGCAACGAGGCCATAGCCAAGAGGTACCAGCGCATGCAGCGGAATAGTCGTTCCGAAGATACAGGCATCCCCGTTCGGCGCCAGCCAATGTCGTTACGGTTGCGTGCTTATTTATTGCATCACCTTTACGCCTTTTTTTATAGCCTTGGACAGCTAATGCGCGCGCCGTGGCCAAGCGCCATGACGATTTTTGCGATTGGCGTGGTGTTGGCCTTGCCGGTGGCGCTGCATGTGTTGTTTACCAATGTTCAACATATGGGCGACAAATGGACTGAGGTTGCGCAGATCTCCTTGTTCTTAAAGCAAGACGTGGCCCCGACAAAGGTGGTGGCACTAAGCCAACAACTGCGTGACATGCCTGAAATTCAGACAGTCAAACAAATTACGCCGGCGCAAGCACTTAGCGAGTTTCAAAAATTGTCTGGGTTTGATGCGGCACTGAAGGTTTTGGACGACAATCCGCTGCCCTACGTCTTGGTTGTAGAGCCCAAAGCCAGCCATAACGACCCGCAGTTGCTGGAAGGCTTGTTAAGCCATCTACGACAAATTCCAGAGGTGGAAATTGTGCAACTCGATCTGGATTGGCTCAAACGCTTTTATGCACTCCTGGATGTCGCTCGCCAGGGCATATTAGTGCTGACCGGTCTACTAGTGCTTGCCGTAGTATTTACCATCGGTAATACCGTGCGTTTGATTATCGAAAGTCGCCGTGACGAGATAGAGATAGTGAAGCTCATTGGCGCGTCAAACGGTTTTGTGCGTCGGCCTTTCCTTTACAGTGGTTTCTGGTTCGGTCTCTGGGGTGCGCTGATTGCGTGTGGTTTAGTCTATTTGGCGCTTTTTATGTTGCAAGAACCGTTGCAGCATTTGTCGGCGTTATACGGTGGGTCTATCCACATTAAGGCGCTGAACCCAATGGAAATATTAATACTCTTTGGTGGGAGTATTGTGCTTGGGCTGCTTGGCGCATGGCTCGCAGTGGGTCGACATTTGCGCCACATCGAACCTTCCTAGTCGCCAAATCGGGAACTTTTTGCAAAAATTGGCGATCTTACACTGCGAGCGCTAAAATCTAATAATAGTGTCGCGCGAACAGAAATCCAATTTGCAATGGGGGTATATCAGATGAGCAACGGTAACGCATTGGATATTGCGTTTCCCACTTTCCCAGTAAGTAGCGTCGAGGCTTACGCGCAGGCGGTGTCGCGTCTGCCGATGTTGAGCGCTGAAGCTGAGCACGAGTTGGCGGTGCGCTTGCGGGATGTCGGCGATTTGAATGCGGCGCGTAGTTTGGTGATGTCGCATTTGCGTTTTGTAGTGCATATCGCAAAAGGTTATTCAGGGTACGGCCTGCCTCACGCCGATCTTATTCAGGAAGGCAATATTGGCTTGATGAAAGCGGTGAAGCGCTTTAACCCCGATATGAATGTCCGCTTAGTGTCTTTTGCGGTGCATTGGATTCGCGCTGAAATGCATGAGTTCATATTGCGCAACTGGCGTATTGTTAAGGTTGCGACGACCAAAGCGCAGCGCAAACTGTTTTTCAACTTACGCAGCAGTAAAAAGCGTTTAGGACAGTTTACCCAGGCGGAAGTCGAGACGGTCGCCAAAGATTTAGGGGTCAGTCCCGAGGTGGTGCGTGAAATGGAAATCCGCATGACTGGTCATGATTCTTCCTTTGATCCGTACCTTGACGAAGAGGATGGCGATAACAGCTATTTCGCGCCAGCGGCGTATTTAGCCGATGCGAAGAGCGATCCGGAAGTAGCCTTGGAACAAAAAGACTGGGATGCGCACAACAACAACAAATTGCAGCATGCCTTGGCGCGTCTGGATGATCGTAGCCGTGATATTTTAGAGCGCAGATGGTTGGTTGATGACAAAGCGACTTTGCAAGATTTAGCCGATAAATATCGTGTGTCGGCTGAACGTATTCGGCAACTTGAAAAGAGTGCAATGGACAAGCTTAAAGTGGCGATGGAGGCTTAGAGCCTGCTCAAAAATCTCCGTGGAGGGCGCATTGCGGCGTTAAAATCGAACTCACGACGGCATGGATGTCGGAGGTAGGGCAACGCAGGAGCAGTTGCCGGAAATACTCACATACTCCGTGTATGCTCCGTTTTTGATTTCGATTTTGCCTTGCACTGCATCCCTCCACGGAGATTTTGAACAGGCTCTTAGGTGTCGCTCGTTCCTTGCGCTTAAACCAGAAGGTTCCGTTAGCTTCGTAGCGAGGGTGCGCAATGTGCTGAAGATGGGCGAGAAAAGATGAAAAACAGTCGGAGGCGTAGTCACTCTACGGCGACAGACTGTTTTTCATCTTTTCTCGCGCAGATTCAGTGCGTTGTGCGGCCGCAGTAGAGAGCTAATGGAAAATCTGGGTTAAATTCGGCAGTACCTACTGCCAGTCTAGGCGAAAGGCAGCACTTTCAAAGATTCTGCAATTTTTTCTACATCCAGTTCTTCTAAATAAGGCACCACGCCGAGCAACGGTGCTGAAATTCTTTCACGTAACGCTCTGATATTTTCTTCAATCCCTACACAGCTGCGGTCGATTGCTGTTGCAACCCAACCAGCGAAAGACACGCCGGAGCGCTCAATCGACTCACTGGTGAGCAACGCATGATTGAGACAGCCTAACTTTATTCCGACGACTAAAATTACCGGCAGCGCTAATGCTTGAGCGATGTCAACCGTGGTTTGCGTGTCGCTGATGGGCACTTGCCAGCCACCCACACCCTCCACTACCACGCAGTCCGCGTGATGGGCAATTTCAGCGTAAGCGCGCACGATGTTGGCGACGTGTATGTCTACGCCCTCGTGGCGGGCGGCTAAGTGCG
>JANPPH010000461.1:0-2886 GCA_031428395.1 Gammaproteobacteria bacterium | reverse complement strand
TTATTTTAGACTTATCGAATCTGTAACCCCGACAGACAGATTCAGCATATAGGCCTTGTAGATACGCGCCGATGCAAGCGCACGGATCAAGCTGTTGTTTAAAACGAACAAGTTGCGCGTGATTTTTATAACCGCGTGTTTGCTCGCGTAATACAGCTTGCGCGAGCAAGGCTTCACGCCATGCAGCGAGCAAACCTTTGGTGTCAAGATACTTAGGGTGTAGCGTCCAAATGCGCATTACGCAGCAAACGCCTTATGTCGTAGTTTCCGCATTCGTTGACGCAGGCGTAATCAAGATTTTATCGATACGCTGACCATCCACATCCACCACCTCAAAACGCACCCCTTGCCAGGTAAAATTTTCCGAGACGCCAGGCAAATGACCAAACTGCGATAGCACAAATCCCGCTAAAGTATGGTAGTCGCTATCGCCGCGCATATGTCGTAGTCCAACGCGATGTTCCACTTCGTCGATGGACAGCATGCCATCTATTAGCCATGAACCGTCCTCGCGTTTCACCGCTTCCAGCTCCACGTCGCCGCCCGGTTCCATGACAACGCTGCCTGCGATAGCTGAAAGAATATCGGTTAAGGTGACAATGCCTTCAATGCTGCCGTACTCATCCACCACTGTGGCAATTTGCACCGACGAGCCCTTAAACAGTTCGAGCAAACGCAAGACGTGTACGCCTTCATGAACTACCAACGGTTTTTGCAATACACCACGCAAATCCATCGAACTGCCTTTGAGCATGCGGTCCAGCAAATCTTTTGTTTGTACAATACCTAGCAGTTCATCGAGCTGCCCTTGGCTCACGAGAAACCGCGAATGCCCGGATTCAGTGATCTCGTGTTGTATGGTTTCCAATGAATCGCTGATGTCTAGCCAGACAATGTCCGGGCGCGGCGTCATGATCGCCCTCACCGGACGATCAGCCAAACGCAATACTGCATTAATCATTTCTTTTTCGGCAGGTTCGAAAACACCGGCCGCCGTGCCTTCGGCAATCATCGACTTCACTTCTTCTTCCGTCACGGTAATGTCGCGCTGTCCACGAATACCAAATAATCTCAACACTCGTTCTGTAGACGCCCCCAACAGCGTCACTAACGGACCACCAAATATTGATAGAAACCGCATCGGTCGCGCCACAAATGCCGCAATCTGTTCGGCATGCGCGAGGGCCAAACGTTTTGGTACCAATTCGCCAATAATTAAGGATAGATAGGTAATAAACATAACAACTAGGCCGAAGGATATGCCTTCGCTATGCTTTTCTAGTATTGAATACTGGCGCAAATACGCGGCGAGTTCCTCCGCCAACGTCGCGCTGCCATAGGCTCCTGCAAGAATGCTGATTAAGGTTATGCCAACCTGCACCGTGGATAAAAAACGGCTCGGATCAATCAGCAATTCTATTGCAACGAGCGCGCCCTTGTTGCCTTCGTCCGCCATTTGCTGCAGGCGTGCGCGACGCGACGACACCACGGCAAGCTCCGACATGGCAAAAAATCCGTTCACCAAAACGAGCAGAATGACAACCAACACTTCCCAAACTACCATAGACTAGCCTTAACAATTGGTCGCAACGAGTTATTCTACACTACTCCATAATTTCGACGTGCGTGCGCCCGAACAAAAAACCCAAATCAAAGGTCTTGCCACCCATTTTTCTGTTAGTAAAGATGAATATAGAAGGAGTTGACTAGGTGACCTTAACCGAATTTCGATATGTTGTCGCTGTGGCGCGCGAATTGCACTTCGGCCGCGCCGCGCAAGCCTGCTTCGTTAGCCAACCGACCCTGAGCGTCGCCATCCGTAAGCTTGAGGAAGAGCTTGGCGTAGTGCTATTTGAACGCAGTCAGAACGACATTAGCATCACACCAATCGGCATCCGCATCGTCGACCAGGCGCGCAAAATTCTGGCGGAAACTGAGACACTCAAACACCTTGCACAACTGGGTCAAGATCCCTTTAAAGAGCCTCTACGTTTGGGCGTCATTCATACCATTGGCCCCTATCTGCTTCCCCATATCGTCCCAGCACTGCATCGCAAAGCGCCGACCTTACCCCTGCATATCGAAGAGAGCATGACGGCGCCGCTAACTGAGTTATTGAAGACCGGCGAGCTAGACGTTGTGCTACTATCGTTGCCATTCGATGAACCCGGCATTACCGTCGCCCCGCTCTACGATGAACCATTCCAAGTAGTCATGCCCAAGGGTCACGCGCTAGAAGCGAAACAATTCATAGACGTACACGATTTAGCCCATGAAACGGCTCTGCTATTAGGCGTGGGGCATTGTTTCCGTGATCAGATTTTAGATTTTTGTCCCGAGCTTAACCGACGCCAAGGCTTCTCGACGGATGCACGTAAAGTGCTGCAAGGCGGCTCACTCGAAACCATTCGCCTCATGGTTGCTTCCGGCGCGGGTATTAGCGTTTTCCCGTGCACTGCATTGAGCGCCCCCAATCATCACCATAAACTACTGAGTGTTCGTCCATTTAGTGACCCTGTGCCAACGCGACGGGTGGCTCTAGCTTGGCGCCGAAGTTCGCCACGCCAGCAAGTGTTTCAATTACTCGCAGATATAATAAAACTTTGGGCAAGCCCGTGTATTAACATGGTCACTGACACTACGTCAAACAGTCCGTAGTTAAAAGCTATCGAAATAATTGTTACAATCAATTAGATTTATGGGCAGAACACACTTAGGATTACTGAATATTATTTACAACAAAAACTGGAGGATCAAAAAATGGCTGTTCTCGTAGGCAAACCCGCACCGGATTTTACAGCTGCTGCAGTGATGGGTAACAACACCATCGAAAACAAATTTAATTTTTATAACTCAACTAAAGGGAAATACACGGTAGTGTTTTTC
>JANPPH010000460.1:0-2060 GCA_031428395.1 Gammaproteobacteria bacterium | reverse complement strand
ATCGTGGGTGTCTACGGAATGAATTTTTCGAATCCAGTTAGCCCTTGGGCAATGCCCGAGTTGAGCTGGTATTACGGCTATCCTATGGCCTGGGGAATTATTATTGTTACCGTTATTGGTATGGTGATTTACTTCAAAAGGAAACATTTGGGGTGAGGGCTCAAGAAAGGACAAAATCTGCCGATAAGGCGCATTTTTTGCTTTGAATTAAAGTTGGCACAAAAGTTGATTGGCAAAACTATAGTTCTTGGTACAATCCCTAATAGGCTCATAAAAAGCGCTGCCATTGGCGCTTCTTTGTAGCCAAAAAACTCAATCCTAATAAGGGAGAGCAACATGGCAGTTAGCAGTAACCAGGCGTTTTTAGAACGGCGCACCCGTTCGCTTACTATGGTAAGAAAGCTGGTGGAAGGTCGTACCGAAATGCTGAGCTTGTACGGTCAGCTTGCAAGCAAGAAACCGTTTCAGGAGTATCAAGAAGTTCCATCACTGCTACAAGATTTCTGTGCCGCGCTAATCGATTACACCGCCAATGCCCACTTCCAACTTTATCGTTTTTTTGCTGAAAAACGTGAGCGCCGCCAGGAAGTTCTGGAGGTTGCCGACCGTATTTATCCCCGCATTGTTGACGCAACGCAAACGGTTCTGGATTTCAATGATAAGTATGATAGTGAACAGCAGACTTTCCAGTTGGCCTCACTAGAGGAAGACTTGTCGCGTCTGGGTGAACACCTTGCGGACCGCATCGAACTTGAAGACAGATTGATTGATATTTTAAGCGTACAACGCAATTAATTTTTATAGTTTACGTGCGGACAGTGGGCCTTAGGCTCGCTGTCCGATTTTCGTCGAAATTTTGACTCGTTTTATCTTGCCCGCTATTTTTCCGCCGCTTTGTTCTTTCCTTATCCCACGACGCTTGGTCGGGGTTATACTCAAACATAACTCCAATGGTCCGAATAGGTTGCAAATTCAATGGTAAGCCTCACTAACAAGTCTGCACCGGTTGCGGGCGACGATTGGTTGCGGTCTCTTTCGGATCAGCGGTCGTCATTGGATGTGGCTGTCCTGAAAAAGGCACTCAACAGGATGCAGTCCGTCGAATTGACTGACGACAAACAATTGCATCGCGCTATCGCGGTTGCCAATATTTTATCGGAATTGGGTTTGGATCATGAGGCGTTGGCGGCGGCCATGCTTTATGAGTTTGTTCGGGTGAGTGCGTTGTCGCTTGCTGAGGTGCGAACAGAGTTTGGCGCGGTGATCGCCAATTTGCTCGATGCTGTGATGAAGATGGATGCTATTCGTCTGTTTCATGACAAGGCGCGGGGTGAAAATGCCGATGCTGAAAGCTTGCGTAAAATGTTGTTGGCAATGGTGGAGGACGTGCGCGCTGTCTTCATCAAGCTTGCTGATCGCGTCTATACGATGCGTACACTGGTAAATTTGCCAGATGCTGAACGGCAACGCATTGCCCACGAAACCTTGGACGTTTTTGCGCCACTCGCCAATCGCCTCGGCATAGGGCAGTTCAAGTGGGAGCTCGAAGATCTTGCGCTGCGATATCTCAATCCTGAGCTGTATAAAAAAATCGCGCAATTTCTTAATGAGCGGCGCATTGATCGTGAACAATACATCGAACGATTTATGGCGCAGTTGCAAAGCGAACTGGCTAAGGTGGGCATTGCTGCGCAAGTGACCGGGCGACCTAAACACATTTATAGCATTTACCGAAAAATGCTGCGTAAAAACATTGATTACCATCAAATCTACGACGTGCGCGCGGTGCGAATTTTAGTCGATAACCTTCCGGATTGTTATGCTGCACTTGGCATTGTGCACAGCACGTGGCAATACATTCCAGGTGAATTTGACGATTATATTGCAACGCCTAAGGCCAATAATTATCAATCTTTGCATACCGCTATCATCGGCCCAGATAATAAAAACGTCGAAGTGCAGATACGTACTCACGATATGCATAACCACTCGGAGTTAGGCGTGGCCGCGCACTGGCGTTATAAAGAAGCTGCCAAGCCTGACGCGAATCTTGAAAAGCG
>JANPPH010000459.1:0-3542 GCA_031428395.1 Gammaproteobacteria bacterium | reverse complement strand
GTTCGTGCCACGCCTGTTATTCGACCAATATCGACGCATAACTGGAGATGCGCCAAAGGAATCGCTGCTGCAATTTTACATGAGCTACCGCGCCAGCTTACGGGCCAAATTGGCCATCTGGCATTTACGCGAACCGCAAGTCCACGATGCCATCAAATGGCATCAACTCGCAAAGCAATATCTCGATCTCGCTGCCAGACACATACAGTGCATACCCAGGACTTAGCGCTTTTTGCCTTAAACGCCAGTCGCGACTTTGGCGAACAAGTCGCGGCAGCGCTGGGTATCGCTTTAAGCGCACATGAGGAGCGGGAGTTTGATGATGGTGAGCACAAGTCGCGCCCGCTGATCAATGTGCGCGGTAAAGATGTGTTTGTGATTCAGTCACTCTATGGTGATAGGCAACGCAGTGTCAACGACAAGTTGATGCGCTTGTTATTTTTTGTCGGCGCCCTTAACGATGCGTCAGCGCAACGGGTGACTGTCATAGTTCCGTACTTATGTTATGCGCGTAAGGATCGAAAATCACAGGCACGAGATCCCGTGACCAGCCGTTACGTTGCAGCGCTATTCGAAGCAGTCGGCACAGACCGTATTCTGACGTTGGATGTGCATAACCTCGCCGCCTATCAAAACGCATACCGCTGCCGCACTGATCACCTCGATGCAAAAATGTTGTTTGCACATCACTTCGCGCCATTGCTACGTGATGCCGACGTCACAGTGGTGTCGCCAGATGTGGGCGGTATAAAAAGGGCAGAGCAGTTCAGGGTGGCACTAAATCATTTGCTGGGGAAAATGCCAGCGGCAGCCTTTTTAGAAAAATACCGCAGCCAAGGAGTGATAACAGGCGATGCAGTTATTGGCGATATTCACGGTCGGGTCGCCATCATTATTGATGACATCATCAACACCGGCAGCACCATCGCGCGAGCCGTAAAGGCTTGTCATGCTCAAGGTGCAACCACAATCTACGCGGCCGCATCGCATGGCGTCTTCACTGACGGAGCCAACCGGGAGCTGGCGAATGCGTCACTGACACAGGTAGTCATTACTAACACCGTTCCACCGTTGCGACTAGAGTCCACAGTGGGTGAGAAGATTATAATTTTGAATGCAGCGCCGCTGTTTGCTCAGGCAATTAAATGCATTCATTCGGGCGGGTCGATTGTTGAATTGTTAGAAAGCTAGGACTACATAACTACGTCAACCCTGCCCCGATAAAATGTCCGACAAAGTAGGTAACCAACCCAGCAATACCACCAATAAGTACCATGCGCAAACCACTCAACATAGCGCCCCTGCCGGTAAATAAGCTCAGTAAGGCACCCACACAGAATAATGCCAGACCTGTCACTAGAGCAATCGTCAAGACATTGCCACGGCCTACTGCGAAGGGCAATAGTGGCACCATCGCACCGGCGGAAAAAGCTAAAAATGACGAGAATGCAGCGCCCCACGGCGAGCCTAAATCATCGGGATTTAATCCTAATTCCTCTCTTGCGAGTGCTGCAAGCGCCTGTTCGGGGTCAAGCATAATTTGACGCGCGACGTCCCGCGCCTGATCCAACGGCAAGCCCCGGGCTGCATAAATGAGCGCCAACTCCTCGGTTTCCTCATCGGGATAAGCCAGTAATTCGTCGCGTTCTAAACCGATCTGGTATTCATACAATTCGCGCTGCGAACGCATCGAAACGTATTCGCCCGCTGCCATCGAAAAGGCACCAGCCAAGAGTCCGGCGACGCCCGCAAGGTAGACTATTTTTGGGTTACTGGATGCGCCTGCCATGCCCATAATCAAGCTTGCATTGGAGACCAGCCCGTCGTTGACACCGAACACCGCAGCACGGAAATTGCCGCCGCTGCGGACGCTGCGATGCCGATCGTCCTCGTCTTCGATTGACGCTGGCATAGTGTGACCCGGCACCTTAGCTTGGCTTGCATAGACCGATAGGCCGCGTACTTTCATCGCTGCCAACACTGGCTTGATGTTGCCTGGACCTAGTGCGCGAATCAAAGCGGCGACTAACCGCGCACGCGCGTTGGGTTGGTAGTTGGATGGCGAAGGTTGGCCCTGACTCTGCATAAGGTCAGCCCATATGTGCGACTGGCTCTGTGCTGCGTTAGCCAACTCAATAAACAATTGCTTGCGCACTGTATCGCGCTCGACTTCAGCCATGACCCGATACAAATAGGCCGACTGCATTTCCTCTTGCCAGCTGTTTAACTGGCTCATGGCCCATCGTTGTCCAAATCGCTAAGTGGCCAACGCGGATAGACGTGGAAATTCAACTCCTCGTGCTCGCCCCGTTGCAAACGTAGCAGCCCAGCATAGGCAATCATCGCCGCGTTGTCGGTGCAAAATTCAAGACGTGGATAAAACATGTCGACGCCCTCTTGTGCGGCCATAGTTGCTAACCGCTTGCGTAAGGCGCTATTCGCACTGACGCCCCCCGCTACCACCAAGCGTTTATGTCCAGTTTGCGCTAGAGCCCGCTGACATTTGATCGTCAAGGTATCTACCATCGCGAGCTCAAACGCGCAGGCTATATCTGCTTTGGTCTGCGCGTCCTCGCCGTGTGCTTGCAGCGTAACTAAGGCATGCGTTTTAAGACCGCTAAAGCTGAAATCTAATCCCGGCCGATTCACCATCGGGCGTGGAAATTTAAAACGTTGCGGATTGCCTTGGGTTGCTAACTTCGCCACTGCGGGGCCACCGGGGTAAGTTAAACCCAACAACTTGGCAGTTTTATCGAATGCCTCGCCCGCAGCATCATCCAACGACTCGCCCAAAATCTCATAATGCCCTACGTTTGCCACGCTCACCAATTGAGTGTGGCCTCCGGATACTAAGAGTGCAAGAAAAGGAAATTGCGGTGGATTGGGTTCGAGCATGGGTGCCAGTAAATGGCCTTCCATGTGGTGAACACCCACTGCAGGCACTTGCCATGCCCAAGCTAAGCTGCGTCCGATCGCAGCACCCACCAAAAGCGCGCCGACTAGACCCGGACCTGCGGTGTAAGCGATACCGCTGATCTCTATAGGTGTCGTGTTTGCCTCGTTCATGACGCGACGCAACAAGGGCAACACTTTACGCACATGGTCGCGCGAAGCAAGCTCTGGCACGACACCGCCATAGTCCTGGTGCATATCCACCTGTGAATGCAAAGCGTGGGCGAGCAACCCTAATTGCGAATCGTAGATTGCTACGCCGCTCTCGTCACAAGAAGTTTCGATGCCTATAATTCGCATTGTTCTACTAGAGTTAGTTTGGGGTGATTAGAAAGCGCATGCAAAAGAGAATCAAACCTCTATATACTTCTCGTTTCAGGTGACTTAGCCTTTTGCTTATAAAACTATCTAGGGCGCAATTAAACCCAGATTTTCCATTAGCCTCGTAGCGAGGGTGCGCAAGGTGCTGAAGAGGTGCGAGAAAAGAAGAAAAACAGTCGGAGGCGTAGTCACTCTACGGTGACAGACTGTTTTTCTTCTTTTCTCGCGCAGATTCAGTGCGTTGTGCGGCCGCAGTAGAGGTTAATGGA
>JANPPH010000458.1:0-5779 GCA_031428395.1 Gammaproteobacteria bacterium | reverse complement strand
TTGGTGCCGTTTCCCGCTAAGCCGCCTGGGCCAGCGCTCGCCGACAACGGTGCCACGCCGTCGCCGCCCATACCACCCATGCCGGTGAATCGCGCGCCAGCGCAGCCGAACCAACAGACCGTACCCCCAAGGGTACGAATGTAGTATTCCATGGCGAAATTGGAAGCCCCATCGCCAATAACAATATGGTAATAGCTAGCGCCACCGCTGCTTATAACTTCTTGCAGGAATGGTGTGCTACAGCCAGTGGTCGCGTTGCAGCTAACATTTGCCGCGCTGGGTAAAACTGTGCCTGTAAAAGGTTGAAAATTAAGAGGGAGCTGACTTAGTGCGTGGTGCGGTAAAAGGAGCGAAATAGCCCCTGCCAATGACCTATGCCCAACCTTCCACCAGCTCATTTTCATAGTAGTTTCTTCTAATATGCTGTTGATGCCAAAGTTGAAAACCGAGCCACGTCGCGGCTGCTAAAAAACTCATCTCCTTGAGGAAGTCCTTAACTATAAGATAGCCAAAGGGCGGGCCTTTGACTAAGTTGACTACGCGGGAGAAATGTCTACGTAGACAGTTTTTCGAATCGCTGAAAAACTCCGGCTATTTATTGTAGCGGCAGAGCTATCCAGCGACTTTAGGAAGGAAATTGTGGGTATAAAAAGGGGGGAAGACGAAACAAGAAAAAAACTAGTAGTAGAGAAACGCACTCACAGTTTTATAGCTTTTGGAAACTCTCGGACATCCCATTCACGGATGGTTGTTACATTCCACCGCCACCGCCACCGCCACCCATGCCGCCACCGCCAGGAGCAGGTGTAGGTGCACCCACTCCACCGCCGCCAGGACCAGGTGCACCACCCATTCCGCCACCGCCCATACCGCCCATGCCGCCGCGTACGCCACCGAAGGTAGTACATGTGGAAACCGGGTTTTGCGCAGGGTCGCAAAAGGCCGCCCAATTGACGCCGTTAACGTCAAAGGTGTCTTGGAAATAGGTATACGTGCCGGCGCTGCCGCCATCGCCATTGCCTGGCGCATAGGTGTAACGCCCGCCTGTGATGACGGGTTGCGCGGTGGGGCCAAGGGCTTTGATATCGAAGGTCGTTGAACCGACAAATCCCGGGCCTGGGGCAGGAATTGTGGGGTCAATCACAGTCTGCGTCAGAGTGAGGTTGCCCGATTGAGTGGAGGTGGAGTAATTAATTGCGCTCATATCCAGCACAAAATTACTCGACATCGAAGGCGTGGAAAGATTTTGGGTGATTTTTGGCTTTGTTGTTTCTGTGGCTTTTAGAAATTCTTGGGTCATGTCGGCGCTGTTGTTGAACATGCGTATGACTGTTTGATTGGGTCGGCCCGTACCATTGCCCGAAGCACTCGCCGGACCTAATGGTGCGCTGTCGTTGGTAGCCGGGCCGGAGCTTACTGAAAGAGGTGAGGGGCCGCCTCCGCCCATCCCTCCACCCATTCCTCCACCCATTCCTCCACCCACGCGCGCAGTTGCACAACCAAACCAGCAGCCCGTAGCAAGAGTGCGGATATAATATTCAATACCAAATGTGCCGGTGCCATCCCCGACGATAATATGGTAGTAGTCAGCGCCGCCACTGTTAATGACTTCCTGCACGAACGCGGTTCCGTCACAAGCCCCGCCCATGCCCATCCCCATGCCCATGTCCATACCGCCACCAGGAGCACCTGCTCCACACCGTTGGTTGGCAATTGATGGAACGACTGTGCCTGCGAATGGCTGGAAATTGAGCGGCAGCTGGGCTTCGACGACACCGCCTATGGAACCGTAACCCACAATCGCGATAAATGTAGTTTTGATAGTGGTATGGTTCACGTCTGGCGCCCCTGCCATGTTGATGGGTTGCCGAGCCAGAAAAAAAAACCCCGACATTACTTTTTTACGCCAGGGGTGACAATGTGACAATCGGTAGAACCCCTTACAAATCACCGCGAAAGATCTGATCTAATCAATAACCTATTGTTAAGTAATGGTTTTTTGGGTTTGTATTTTATTGGCTTATGTGCTTAGGGCGTATCGGTTGGGCCTAACAGCGATAGCCGGGCATGCCCCATTTAAGTTAAAATACTCAGCTCGCCGGCGTGGTCACGGTATTGTTAAGGAGTGGGTTTTATGACGATTGCGGTGCAACAACAGGTCGAAGATGCCCTAAAAGCATACCAAGATCCTTATTTGAAAGCGGATCTGGTGACCGCTAAGGCGGTAAAAAATATTGCTGTGCAGGGCGGCAACGCAGAGATTGACATTGAATTGGGTTTTGCGGCCGAAGGTTATCGCGATGAGCTGGTTCGCCAGGTAACCGCATGCGCGCGTCGCGTTACGGGCATTACCAACGTTCAAGTCAGGGTAAGGTTCAATATCGTGGCGCATGCAGTGCAAAAAGGTGTCAAACCTATGCGCAACGTTAAGAACATTATCGCGGTTGCATCGGGCAAGGGTGGGGTGGGTAAATCCACCACGGCGGTGAATTTGGCGCTTGCTTTGGCCGCTGAAGGGGCGCGGGTAGGCATCTTGGACGCGGATATTTATGGTCCCAGCCAACCCCGCATGTTAGGTAGCCAGGCTAAGCCCGAAACCCGTGACGGCAAGTCAATGGAACCGATTATCAGTCATGGCATTCAGTCTATGTCGATTGGCTATTTGATTGACGAAGAGTCACCCATGATTTGGCGTGGCCCAATGGTTACGCAAGCCTTGGAACAATTACTCAAAGATACGAATTGGAAGGATGTCGATTATCTGGTTATCGATTTGCCACCAGGTACTGGCGATACGCAGTTGACGCTAGCGCAGAAAGTCCCGGTGAGTGGTGCGGTGATTGTAACCACACCTCAAGATATTGCGTTGTTGGATGCGCGCAAGGGTCTTAAAATGTTTCAAAAAGTTGATGTGCCGGTGCTGGGGATTATCGAAAATATGAGTACGCATATTTGCAGCCAGTGCGGACACGAGGAACATATCTTTGGCAGCGGCGGTGGGCAGAGCATGGCGGAGCAGTATGATATGGAGTTGCTCGGCCAATTACCGCTCGATATATCGATCCGCGAAAACGCGGATGGCGGACATCCAAGTGTGATTGCTGATCCGAAGGGTCCTATCGCACAAATTTATCGTAGTATTGCGCGCAAAATTGCCGCGTCGCTGTCACTGCGGGCGAAAGATTATTCGGCTAAATTCCCCAATATTGTGATCCAAAACAGTTAATTTTTTTGAAAGGTTATTCATTCAATGAGCGTGAAGTCAGATAAGTGGATTCGACGCATGGCGCAGGCGCACGGCATGATCGAGCCGTTTGAACCGGGTCAAGTGCGCGAAACGAGTAAAGGCCGGATTGTGTCTTACGGTACATCAAGTTACGGTTACGACGTTCGTTGCGCCGATGAGTTTAAGATATTTACCAATATTAACTCGGTGATCGTTGATCCTAAAAACTTTGATGCCAATAGTTTTGTCGATGTACGTTCAGATGTTTGTATCATTCCGCCTAACTCATTTGCCTTGGCGCGCACAGTTGAATATTTTCGCATTCCGCGTGATGTGTTGACCATTTGCATGGGCAAGTCGACGTATGCGCGCTGCGGTATTATTGTGAATGTGACGCCCCTTGAGCCAGAATGGGAAGGGCACGTGACGTTGGAGTTTTCAAACACTACTCCATTGCCCGCAAAAATTTACGCTAACGAAGGCGTTGCGCAGGTGATCTTCTTACAATCAGACGAGCCGTGCGATGTGTCGTATCGCGATCGAGATGGAAAATATCAGGGTCAACGAGGCGTAACATTGCCTAAAGCGTAGGATGCATGGCCATACGCAGCCTAAGAACAAGCCCCAGACATGCAGGCACTCCGCTGCGGCGTTTACGACTCATGCGTCGGCGCGGGGTCTCCGCTCCAACGACAAGTGACGCCTAGGTGTTGAGCTCAGCAGGCGTGATGTTATGAGCGCTGGGCTGCGATGGGCGATTCTAATAGTCTCAAATTAATTTCAACTTAACGTACATTGTTTAAATTCCACACGCTGTGTCGCGTCCTATTTCCTAATACGCATTCCGTCCGCAAAAGCCCTTCCAGCAGGTTACCACTATAATGCGCAGATCTAACCACAATGACCAATTGCGGATGTAGTCAAGGTCGTGCTCGACGCGTCCTTGCATTTTGTCCAACGTTTCGGTTTCACCGCGCCAACCATTAATTTGGGCCCAGCCGGTTATGCCGGGCTTTACTTTATGGCGCAACATATAGCCATTAATCAGCTTGCGATATTGTTCGTTGTGTACTACCGCATGCGGACGTGGACCTACAATTGACATGGTCCCTTGTAAAACGTTTATAAATTGCGGCAATTCATCGAGTGATGTGCGCCGCAGGAAGGTGCCGAAGCGTGTCATACGGGGGTCATTGCGTGTGGCTTGTTTTACCCCGTTGTCGTCTTCGCAGACGGTCATCGTGCGAAACTTCCAAACCTCGATCATCTGTCCTGCTAAACCATAACGTCGTTGTTTGAATATAACGGGGCCCGGCGACGTTAATTTCACCCCCGCTGCAACGAGCAACATCGGAATTGCCACCGCAACTAAAATCAGGCCCGCAATGACCAAGTCTTCCACGCGTTTAACCCAACCGTCAACGCCATAAAACGGTGTTTCGAAAATACTGACGGCGGGTAGGTCGCCCACATTCGTCCAGCATGCGTTAAATAAATCAAACATGAAAAAATCGGGCACTATATAAACAGAGACGGTGGTGTCGGAGAGTTTTGCAATGAGTTCTTGAATGCGTTTTTCGGCGGACATCGGCAAGGTGATATACACAATGTCGATGTCACCTGCGTGAGCTTGTTTGACCAAGTGGGCAAGGTTGCCAATCACCTGCTTTGAATCCGCGTCCAGGGGACGGGCGCCTCCAGGGCTGCGATCATCGTAAAAACCTAGCGGTCTCAATCCCATCCACGGCGCGCTGAACATCATGGTGGCCACGCGTACACCTAAGTCGCGCGCACCGACGATGGCGACGCGGCGAGTGTTGATGCCATGTTGACGGCACAGTCCGACCAGCACGCGCTCAACGCTTCGCCACAGCGCGAGTAGGATAGGTGTGGTGATAAACCAGCTCAACACGACAAGTCGCGAGTAGTCGGCTGATGTCTTGGTGGTGTACGCCAACATTAACAGTCCGAGCACCACGCTAAGCCAGGCCATCAATAACGGGCCGACTTCACGCCATACGGAGGCGCCGCGCCAAGAGCGGTAAAGATCAAAGAATTGAGCAAAAAAGACAAATAGGCCGATCGCACAAGCGAGCATCAAGGTTTCGCGATTTTTCCACGTCACATCGTAAAATTGGATTGCAATCCACAAGGCAAGTCCAATCAGGACAGCGTCCATCGCACGCTCAAATAATGCGATGGCCGACTCATGACGGCGCACAAGTCCGCGGAACGATTTCAGTCCCACGTGACGAGTTTGTGGTGAAATGACAGTGACATTATCCATAATATCTTTCTTGTTAAACGCCGACATCCCAATCGGCTCTTTGTCATTTACTATAGCTTGGTTCTGGCGGAAGTCATGCGCTAAGCGAAGATTTAATAACGAGGAAAAAACTTTGGCTGGGACGCTTGCAAAAAACGCTATCCATAATGGCGGGGAAATTACCCTCATTTAGTTTTACTGCTTACTGTTTGGTCTCAGCGTCCCTCCCAAGTTGAAGAGTTTATTAGTCGCTGGCCATTTGCCGTGGTCGCTTTTCGATGGGTTCG
>JANPPH010000457.1:0-4318 GCA_031428395.1 Gammaproteobacteria bacterium | reverse complement strand
CACAAAGCGCTGAATCTGCGCGAGAAAAGAAGAAAAACAGTCTGTCACCGTAGAGTGACTACGCCTCCGACTGTTTTTCTTCTTTTCTCACTCATCTTCAGCACCTTGCGCACCCTCGCTACGAGGCTAATGGAAAATCTGGGTTGATCGAATCTCCGGAGAGGCCCACGCGCGCGATAATCTCTATTTTTTTATCGGCAGGTTTGCAGCCTGCCAGGCTTGTAAACCACCCGTTAATGTATAGATATTGGCGAGACCGTGTTTACGCAAGGACGCAGCCGCTCTTGCCGCGCGCGCACCACTCCGGCAATAGACGATAATAGGCTTGGCTTTGTGCTCGTCCAGTTGACCAATCTCTCTATCTATAAGGCCAACGGGCACGTGCAGAGCGTTGGCAATGTGCCCTTCCTTAAACTCCCGCTCCTCGCGAACATCCAGTAGCAGCGCATCTTGTTGGTTCATTAACCTTACTGCGTCCACGGGGGAAAGTTGCTTCGCACCGCCGACGCGACGCCTAGCCTCGGTGACCAAGAGCAGCGTGAAGGTCACGACAAACGCTAACGACAACGCCCAGTGGTCTGTCAGAAACTCAACTATACGATTCATTTGTTACCTGCGCACCAGTTATGTAATCCCCGTTTCTCACAACACGCAGCACCTAGGCAAGACTCTGACAGAGTAGAGACAACGCAAAACTGAAAACCCCATGAAAACATGGCAATTACGCTCGTTCTTGACTACAAAACACATCGCGCATAATGCTAATCAAGCGCAGGGTGCGCACATCACCAACCCGATAGAATACGCGATTAGCGTCTTTGCGCGTCACCAAAATATCTTTATCACGCAAAATAGCCAAATGCTGAGAGATGTTACTTTGAGATGTGCCAACTTGGTCGACAATATCTCGCACACTCACTTCCTGATCATGCAAAACGCAAAGAATTTTAAGGCGTATTGGGTGGGACATTGCCTTCAGAGACCGCGCAGCGCGCTCGATATCTTCATCGCGTGTAAAAATACTGGACTGCGCCATACTCGACATTGATATTTGTTCTGACATAGGCCTTCCAAACAAAAGTAGAGGGAAGTCGCGGCAGCTTCCGAAGTAGATTACACATTGCGAAATATTGTATTATTCAACAATTGCTATTAAATGCCAACCTATGCGCTTTACCGTCAACAGCGCGCCAGAACTGCGTCATGGAATGTAATTCAGCATCGGGTCTCTAACAAGGTTATAATCCCGCTGTTACGTAAAATGAATTTAATTCGAATTGACGGCATCGTCTTTTGATCATTGGCTACTCATTGAACCACACGAAATCATGCCCTTAGCTCATAAACCTACGATTTTAATTATTCTCGACGGCTGGGGACACAGCGACAACCCCTACTGTAACCCCATTGCCCATGCACGCAAACCCACCTGGGACAGACTTTGGAATAGTTATCCTCATACTCTAATCGATGGTTCCGGGCTAGCGGTGGGATTGCCCCCAGATCAAATGGGCAATTCCGAGGTTGGACATCTCAATCTAGGTGCGGGGCGCGTTGTTTACCAAGAGTACACGCGAATTAGCCTTGCTATCGAAGACGGCTCGTTTTTTACCCACCCCACTTTGACCGGCGCGGTTGACCACGCACGGCAAAACGGCAAAGCCATTCACGTTATGGGTTTGTTATCGGCGGGCGGCGTGCACAGCCATGAATTGCATATACATGCCTTTTTAAAGCTCGCAGCACAGCGCGGCGCAAAGAAACTGTATTTACACGCCTTCCTTGATGGTCGCGACACGCCGCCCAAGAGCGCCGAACCATCGCTCGTCGCGGTGCAGCGTCTAACAGAGGAATTGGGGCACGGCCAAATCGCAACGGTGATTGGGCGCTATTACGCCATGGATCGCGACCACCGCTGGCCCCGCACCCAAACCGCTTACGATGCCATCGCTGCCGGCAACGCACCTTTTACCGCCCCAGATGCACTAAGCGCCTTAACAAACGCTTATGAGCGCGGCGAAACAGATGAATTTGTACAAGCGACGACGATCACGCCCGTAGGTGAAAAACCGGTGAGAATCGAAGACGGAGACGTCGTCGTTTTCATCAACTACCGCGCCGACCGGGCACGTCAGCTCACCCGCGCGTTAATCGAGAAAGATTTCCATGGTTTCGCCCGCCAATATGTCCCTACACTCGGCGCTTTTGTTAGCCTCACTGAATATCACAAAGACTTTAATATATCGGTAGTCTACCCGCCCGATCAATTACGCAATGTCTTTGGCGAATATATTTCGACACACGGCTTGCGCCAACTGCGCATTGCAGAAACCGAAAAATATGCTCACGTCACGTTCTTCTTTAATGGTGGTCGTGAGATTCCGTTCCCCGGCGAGGATAGACTACTCGTTCCGTCGCCAGCCGTTGCTACTTACGATTTGCAACCAGAAATGAGCGCGCAGGTGATGACCGATCGCCTAGTAGAAGCCATTCTCGACAATAAATATGACGTTATTGTGTGTAACTTCGCCAATGCCGACATGGTTGGCCATACCGGCTCATTTGACGCTACGGTAAAGGCCATCGAAACCCTCGATGCTTGCTTAGGCCGGGTAGACGCCGCTTTACAACAGGTTGGCGGCGAGATGGTAGTTACCGCCGATCACGGCAATGCGGAGCAGATGTGTGGCGAGGGCACCGGCCAGGCTCACACCGCGCATACCTGCAACCTGGTTCCCTTCCTATACGTTGGGCGTCCAGCGGAAGTCGCTGCGACGGGAACATTGGCGGATGTTGCACCCACTTTGCTGCGTTTGATGGGATTGCCGCAACCTACTGAAATGACGGGCCGACCTTTAGTTAAACTCAGTAATTAGCGCAGAGACTCGTGCGTGGGAGATCAAATTTCCTGGTTAAGAAAACAAATCCAGCCTTAACAAACCTCGATCGCCTGGACTCCCTTTTGCGGGAGTCCGGGGTGGCGAGAGCTAAGACCTTTCTTCAACTATGCTTCACCCTCGCGGCAATGCTTTTCTGTTCGTTGATCTATGCCGCCGATCAAAAATCCACGAAATCCGAAGAGCTGCGGCAAATACAAAAAGAAATTCAGCAACTGCGTTCTAATCTCGATCAAGCGCGCGGCAAACAACAGAATTTGCGCGGCGAACTCAGCGATATAGAAAAGGGCGTTAAAGCTCACCGGCAACTCATCAATAACACCGATGAAGCACTGAAACAAAAACGCGCTGAGCTACAGCGTTTAATGGCAGAAAAAAGCGCCCAGCAAGCCGCGCTACAAGAGCAGCAACAGCGCCTGCGTCAACAACTGTTGATCGTCTACGCCGGTGGAAATCAGGAATTACTCAAGATCCTTCTCAATGGCGACAACCCTGCAACAATAGGTCGGGCACTTATCTACCATCAATATTTATCCCAAGCGCGCGTCAAGGACGTCACCCTTATCAATGCCGCTATAGAGCGCGTCGACACCCTAACAAATGCCATTGAGCACCAAACCCAAGCGTTACATCAATTGCGGACCCAGCGCGCTGGCGACCAAGCAACGTTAAAACAGAAGCTTACTCTGCGCAAAACGCTGCTAGCACGACTTGACGATGAAATTGGCACGAAACAACAACGCCTTCAGCGCCTAGTCGAAGACGAGCGACGCTTGGAAACACTATTACGCAAACTTGAGCTAGCTAAACACCGCAAGCCAGATTCCAAGCCCTCAGCGTTTTCGGTCTTGAAAGGAAAGCTCGCGTGGCCGATAACAGGAAAGCTTGCCGCCAAGTTTGGCTCGCCGCGACAACTCGGTGAGAAAAAGTGGCAAGGTGTGCTGATCCAACCGGGGGCGCCGCAAGATGTTAGAGTCGTTGCCAGCGGACAAGTCGTGTTTGCAGACGAGTTGCGGGGATTTGGCCTGTTGGTTATCGTCGACCATGGCGGCAACTACCTAAGCTTGTATGGACACAACAGCACTGTGCTCAAGAAAACCGGCAGCAAGGTTCGAGCCGGCGAAGCTATCGCTGCTATTTCGCCTAATGACGGGCTTAATCAAGCAGGACTGTACTTTGAAATTCGTCACAAAGGCGCGCCGATAGATCCGGCTTTTTGGTGTGCAGGTCAGCCTTAGAGCCTGTTCAAGATCTCCGTGGAGGGCGCATTGCCTTGCACTGCATCCCTCCACGGAGATCTTGAACAGGCTCTAAGCGGCTATCTCGCAACGATTCTAAACGCTGAAAGCTGATAATAGTGCCCAAATTCGGTTCCAATTTGGGGACTATTATCAGCTATCAGCGTTTGGCATCGTCGCGAG
>JANPPH010000456.1:0-3164 GCA_031428395.1 Gammaproteobacteria bacterium | reverse complement strand
ATGGTTTGGCAGGATTGCTATCGCATCGCGCGGACCGTTTGACCGGGATACTAAACGGTGTTGACTATAGCATTTGGGATCCTTCGCATGACCCGCTCATCACGCAGGTTTACGATGAGAAAGCATTTGACGCAAAACTGGTCAACAAGACCGCGTTGCAGAAACAGTATGGCTTGCCCGTCGATGCCGCCGTACCGATCATCGGCAGCATCGGCAGAATGGTCGAACAAAAGGGCGTTGATCTAATTTTAGCGATGCTCGATGAGCTACTTACGCAAGATGTTCAAGTTGTCATTCTGGGCAGCGGTGAGACGCGTTACGAAAAGTGGTTTGCAGAATTCGCCGCGCGCTACCCTAATAAAATCGCCACCCGACACAAATTTAGTGAAGAGACGGCGCACCTTATCGAAGCAGGCGCGGACATGTTCCTGATGCCCTCACGCTTCGAACCGTGCGGCCTTAATCAGCTTTATAGTTTGCGCTACGGTACTTGTCCCATCGTACGCCGCACCGGCGGGCTGGCTGATACCGTTGTCGATGCCACGGAAGAAAATCTCAGCGCCGGTACTGCCACGGGTTTTGTGTTCGATGAGCCTTCCGCGCAAGCCGTATTTGCCGCGACCTTACGCGCTCTTGAAATGTACCGTAGCCGCAGCCCGCAATGGCGCCAACTCGCCATCACTGGAATGAAGCAAGACTTCAGTTGGCGGCGCAGCGCCCAGGAATATGTCAATGTGTATCGGCGTGCTGTGAGCTTGGTGATACAGAACCAAAATAGTTGAGGTTCGTCGTTTCTCCGCAAATGCGGGATCAGCGCCAATGGCTTGCGCCTGCTCTATCCCGGCGGACTATGCAGCTGGCGTTAGCCATGGAATCTGCAGAAAACGCCCGTTACAACAAAACAGGTTATAATAGGCGGCTTTGGCTGTAGCTTTGCAACGGTAAAACTTCATGAGCGATAAAGCGTTACGATCCAGAGTGAAATTATTCGGCAATTTGCTGGGTAATGTCTTACGTACCCAAGCAGGTGGACGCGTTTTTGTTGCCGTCGAAACGCTGCGTAAAGGCTATATCCGCCTCCATAAAGAAGAAAATCCAAAAAAACGTGCTCAGTTAAGCCGCTTAATCTCGAAGCTTGATCCGGTCACTCTCACGCACGTTGTACGCGCCTTTAGCGCTTATTTCAGTCTCGTCAACATTGCCGAGGAAGCACACCAGCACCGGCAGCGCCGTCGCCTTATCCTCAATGGCGAAAGCCTTTGGACGGGTTCTTTCGAAGAAACCTTGAAAGAGTTCCATAGTCAGGGCGTTTCCGCCCAGGAATTACAGACGGTTTTGAATTGCTTAACGTTCAATCCAGTCATTACCGCGCACCCCACCGAATCGAAGCGCCGCACCATTATGGAAGCGCTGCGGCGCATCTTCGTCACAGATCAACGCCTCGACGATCCACGGCTCGCCGACGTTGAGCACGAGGAGGTTGAGCGATCGCTACAAAATCAAATACAAATATTGTGGAAAACAGACGAAGTACGCATCAATCGGCCGTTGGTGAACGATGAAATTCGCAATGGCATTTTCTATTTTCAAGACAGCCTTTTTCAGGCAGTGCCCAACGCCTATCGTAATTTTGAAAAAGCTATTTATCAGACTTACAAAGCGGACCTGAAAGGCAAGCAACCGTTAGTTGTGCCAAGTTTTTTGAAATTTGGTTCGTGGGTCGGTGGTGATCGCGATGGCAACCCCAACGTCAAACCGGAAACCACAGCGATGGCTCTTCGCATGCAAGCCCGCGCGGTATTGCTGGAATACATCGCTCATATTACTCGCTTGCATTTAGTGCTCACGCATTCCAAGTTGCTGTGCAAGCCCAATGCTGCATTTTCTGCAAATTTGGTAAAAGATGAGGAACGTTTCCCCGATGCGCTACGTGATATACCGACGCGTTTTGCCAACGAACCTTACCGGCGCAAGCTTACTATTATGCTGCATCGGCTTGAGCAGAATTTGGTCGCAGTGAAACGTCGTTTGGAAGAGCGCAATGTCGGTGGCTTCGCCGAAGGCTATGAGAACGAAAAAGAATTTTTAAATGATCTTTATTTAATCCGCGATTCTTTAAAAAGCCACGGCGATAGCGAGATTGCAGCGGAAGGTCTGCAAGATTTAATTCGCTTGGCGGAAACGTTTGGTTTTTTCCTCATGTACTTGGATGTACGCCAAGAGTCCGGGCGTCATTCCGCTGCAGTTGCCGACATACTACGAGCCCAGGATGTTGATTACAGCGCGTTGGCTGAAGCGGAACGCATGGCGATATTGGCGAAATTAATTGCCAAAGAAGACCGTCTCGTCATCGATAAAGATACGCTGGATATACAGACCAAAGAAACCTTCGAGATTTTTGAAATGATGCTGCAAATGCAGCAGGAAATCAGCACCAAAGCGTTTGGTAGTTATGTCATTTCCATGACCCATCATCCCAGCCACGTGATGGAAGTGATGTTCTTGGCTAAGCAGGCAGGCTTAACTAATGGTTTACGTACTAAGCAAATGTGCAACATTCGCGTTGCACCCTTATTTGAAACGATCGATGATTTGGCGCGAGTTGATCAGGTGATGAGCGAACTGCTGGATAATAAAGTGTATCGAAACTTGCTCAAGGCCTCCGGCAACTGCCAAGAAGTCATGTTGGGTTACTCCGATTCTTGCAAAGACGGCGGCATTCTAGCCTCTGGCTGGTGTTTGTATGAAGCGCAAAAAACCATCACCCGTATTACCACGGAACGTGGCATCCAGTGCCGTTTGTTTCACGGGCGCGGCGGCACTATCGGTCGCGGTGGTGGCCCGACACATGAAGCCATTTTGGCACAACCTCCTGGCACGCTCTTGGGTGAGATTAAATTTACCGAGCAGGGCGAAGTGGTGTCGTATAAATACAGCAATGTTGAAACTGCTGTCTATGAATTATCAATGGGCATTACCGGCTTGCTCAAAGCCAGCAAAGCCGTAGTGCACCCACCGGCGCCGGAACGCAAAGACTATTTAGGCATTATGGATGAGCTCGCCCAGATCGGTGAGCAAGCCTATCGTGATTTGACCGACCAAACTCCAGGCTTCATGGATTACTTTTACGAAGCCACGCCGGCAAATGAAATTGGCCTTCTTAA
>JANPPH010000455.1:0-3551 GCA_031428395.1 Gammaproteobacteria bacterium | reverse complement strand
GCAACTAGCACGTGTCACAAAGCGTATCGATCAGGAATTTAGCATGTTGGCTAAAATGGATCAGGAGCTAAGTGGGGTTTTACAAACTGATCCCGAGAGCCTGGCTAAACGTAAGCGCGAACATTACCAAGTCGCATACCTAGCTAAAGAATGGCACGACCTGAAAACACAGCGTGGCGATAGTGAACAACAGCATCGCCATTTAATCGCCGATATTCGCGCCTTAATCACCTATATTGGCGACACCTCCAACTTAATTTTGGATCCCGATTTAGACAGCTATTATCTAATGGATGTGACGTTACTGGGTTTTCCGCAAATGCAGAATCGTCTACAGGAAATTCTCAGCTACGGCAGCACCATTCTTAGGCGCGACACTATCAGTGATGCGGAGAAAATCCAACTGAGCATTTATGCGGCATTGCTCAAGCAGTCTGATTTAGATCGAATTCAGGCGAGCATACAAAAAACCTTAAGTGAGGACAGAAATTTTTACGGCGCATATCAGAGTTTGCAAGAAAAACTACCCCCGCTGCTACAGCAAAATACTACTGCCGTCGAAACATTTATTCGTTTGCTGGAACGCATGGCAACGTCCATGCTCAGCGGCATCAGTGTTCAGCAGTTTCGCCAAGCGGGCGAACAGGCTATGGCCGCAAACTTTGTGTTTTGGGAGGCAGCCAACCAAGAGCTCGACGGCTTACTCGATTCGCGCTTGGACTATCACCGCCAATACCGTTTAGTTTCCCTTTTGGTCGCGCTATTTACCGTATTTTTATCCGCCACGATTCTTGTTTTCCGCGGCTTATACCAACATTCATCACAACTTGAACAACGGGTGAGCGAACGCACCGCTGAACTCGAAGCCTCCAACAAAGAATTACAAACCTTCAGTTATTCACTCGCCCACGATCTGCGCACGCCCTTACGCAGCATAGACGGTTTTAGTCATGCGCTCATGGAAGACTACGGTGACAAGCTGGATGCAACGGCCAAGGATTATCTACAGCGTACACGCGCTGCAAGCCAGCACATGGGTCAATTGATCGACGATCTACTGAACCTGGCTTACTTAGCACGCAGCGATATGCATCGCCAGAAGGTTGATCTGAGCGCCGTCGCAGGGAAAATAGTGGCCGCACTACAGAGGGCGCAACCCAACCGGCAGATAAAATGCATTATTGCCCCAGACCTTACGGTCGACGGCGACCCGCATTTACTGCGAGTTATGCTGGAACAGCTACTGGATAATGCCTGGAAATTTACCTCAAAACATGAACACGCCACAATCGAATTCGGCCAGACACGGGCGAACGGTAAGCCAATTTACTTTGTGCGAGATGATGGGGTGGGTTTCGACATGGCCTATGCCAACAAATTATTTGGCACGTTCCAACGGCTGCATACACCCAAAGAATATGTTGGCACAGGCATTGGCCTAGCCACTGCGCAACGTATTATTCATCGCCATGGTGGAGATATTTGGGCAGAAGGAACACCCGGCAAAGGCGCTACTTTTTATTTTACGCTTTAAGCCTGTCAAGCTCTTGCAGTGTCACTTTTATTTTTTCTATTGCGGTATCCAGCTGCGCTTGATTAATCACCAGCGGCGGTGCGAGTCGTACGACTGTATCGTGCGTTTCTTTGCTCAAGATACCGTGCGTCATCAGGTGCTCGCACACTGACCTGGCGGAGGCTTTGCTTGGTTCTATCTCTAGCGCCACGAATAAACCTTTGCCCCGCACAGCACGGATCAGCGGGCTATCTAAGTCATGCAAGCGCTGTAAAAAATAGGCGCCGAGTTGCGCCGAATTTTCGATTAGCTTTTCTTCAATCAATACATTCAGCGCTTCAATCCCCACGGCACAGGCAAGCGGATTGCCACCGAATGTACTGCCGTGATCGCCTGGAGTGAACACGGCCATGAGTTCTTCACTAGCGAGGAATACCGATAGAGGCAACAAGCCACCGCCCAGCGCTTTGCCGAGCACAACACCGTCAGGCTTGACGTTTTCATGCTGGCTTGCAAGCAATTTACCGGTGCGGCCAAGGCCAGTTTGAATTTCATCGCAGATCAGCAATACATGTTGCTGTTTGCAAATATTGGCGCATTCAGCGAGATATCCTGGGGGTGGCAAAATGATGCCCGCCTCGCCTTGTATGGGTTCGACAAGAAAGGCCGCTGTGTTGGGTGTGATCGCGGCAGCTAAGGCGTTGGCGTCGCCATAAGGAATACGCTTAAACCCGGCCGGGAAGGGACCAAAACCATCTTGGTATTTCGGTTCCGACGACATTCCTACGAGAGTAATAGTGCGACCATGAAAGTTGCCGTCGCAGATTATTATTTCAGCCTTGTCGTGTGCTACGCCTTTTATTTTGTATGCCCATTTGCGCGCCGCTTTTAATGCAGTTTCCACCGCTTCCGCACCCGTGTTCATCGGTAACACTTTGTCAAAACCGCTAAGCTCGACAAGGCGCTTGGCCAACAACGCCAATTTTTCGGTATGGAATGCGCGCGAGGTAATAGCGAGTTTTTTTGCTTGATCGATCAGTGCTGTAACGAGACGTGGATGACAGTGGCCGTGACTCACCGCAGAATAGGCGCTCATCATGTCGAGATATTTATTGCCTTTATCATCCCACAGATAAACGCCTTCGCCTTTGACGATGACCACGGGCAATGGCTGGTAGTTATGCGCGCAATATTGATTTTCAAGCTCTATGGTGTTTGTCATGATCTCATTTTTCATCAACGCCATCTTTAGGTTTAAGCATAACGTGGAGCAATTTGGCCGCTAACTTTGCCGTGCGTTGACTGATGTCGCGCGCAGGGTTGTACTCCGCGATTTCGACGCCGAGCAAGCGAGGATGCCCGTGGACTTGAGTGAGTGCCGCCAAAAGCTCCGTTGCGACAAGCCCATCAGGCGCAGGCGATCCTATGCCTGGCGCATCGCAGGGATCAATGCCATCTAAATCAATCGTAACACCAAACGCCGCCGTGCCTGTCGTCGCGATGTTGATGGCGTCTCTTATCACCTGCGCCAAACCGCGTGTTTGTATTTCTTGCATGCCAAAAATACGCACGCCTAAGCGCTCGAGCAACGCCTCTTCACCACGCTCATAGCTACGCACGCCGACAAGACAAACATTCTGCGCCAGGAGTTTTGGTTGATTCGTGGCGATGAGAGTTAAGGTGGGATCACCGTAACCCAACAACACCGCCAATGGCATACCATGGACAGCGCCACTCGGTGAGGTCTGTGGCGTATGACTATCCATGTGCGCATCAACCCATATCAGACCCAACGTCTCGCCATCTAAACCCGCGCATGCGCCACTCCACGTACCAATAGCAATAGAATGATCTCCGCCCAATACAGCGAAGGGCTGATGAGTCTTAGTTAAGGTTTCAGTGTAGTGTGCAAGGCGCGCAGAGAGATCCGCAATGATCTCAATGGGAGTGACTAGTTTAGGTGCAGGCTTAAGAATGTCAATCCATTCGAGCTCGCGGCCAAAATAGGTATCCAGCACGTTGGATTGGCGGATAACCA
>JANPPH010000454.1:0-2651 GCA_031428395.1 Gammaproteobacteria bacterium | reverse complement strand
GTGTGCCGCGCAGGTTTTCATAATCAGCCTCAATGGACTCCATTGCCGCGATAACGGCGCGGATGCGGTCGGCGCTTTCCGGTAAGGCAACGAGATAATCGAACTGTGCCTCGGGCCGCAAGAAGATGGCGCTTTGCTGGGAAAAATCCTCCTTGCTCAGCGCGCGCGGTTTGCCGCCGCGACGGGGCAGGTTGGGCTCAATCTTGTCCTTCACCGCGAGATAGCGGCTGTAAGCGTGGCGTAGAAAGACCAAGCCCATGACCGGCAGAAAGTATTGGTTGCTGGCAAAGTTGGAGTTGGCGCGCAGGTTATCAGCGGCACTCCAGAGACGTTTTTCAATGGCTTCGATGTGTTCGAGTTGCGACATTCAGATTGGGGTCTCGTGATTTAGCCGCTTCAAAACATCAGGCTTGCGCTCCTGTGTCGAATGGAAAATTCGGCGCCGAGGGAAACGTCGATAAACGTTAGAAAATAGAATTTCGCGCTACATTTGGCGCTTTACCGCACAAACTACACGATTAACCGTCTGAAATTCCGTGTTTTAGCCCCTGCGGGCCTCAGAACACGCTTTTTAAGTGGCGGAAGCGGTGAGATTCGAACTCACGGACGGGTTTCCCCGTCGCTAGTTTTCAAGACTAGTGCCTTAAACCACTCGGCCACGCTTCCTACATAAGTTTTCAACGCCGCCGCTATAACAGGTGTTGGCGGTTTTAGTGAAGCGCACAAGGATACCAAAGTAGGGTTGAAAATACAGCAAGCACTTCTATATAAAGTACAGTAAAGTGTAGTGTAAGCTTTGATAGAGTCCGTAGATTTTTCCTAGCCTACCGGCTAAGCTAGGAACTTGCCAGCGTAACGCCGGTCTTATCGGCTGTAGCGACGAACAAAAAGTTCTAAACAGGAGATGTAATTCATGAACACAAATCAACAAGTTGTTACAGGAAGCGCCCAAACCCTTCCGGCAACCAATAAGCTCATCCGTAATACCTATACGCTGCTTTCAATGACGCTGCTGTTCAGCGCCTTAACCGCAGGGGCTTCAATTGCCTTTCAATTGCCACATCCTGGGCTAATCATCACCCTGGTTGGCTATTTCGGCCTGTTATTCCTTACCCATAAGCTCCAAAACAGTGCTTGGGGTTTGGCTGCGGTTTTTGCCCTTACTGGGTTTATGGGATTAACCTTAGGACCCATGGTCAGCGCTTATTTGGGATTGCCTAATGGCGGTCAGGTCGTGATGACGGCATTGGCTGGCACGGGTGTGATCTTCCTTGGCCTTTCCGCTTACGCTATCGTGACGCGCAAAGACTTCAGCTTTATGGCTGGCTTTTTGTTAGTGGGTGCCTTGGTTGGCTTTTTAGCTGGAATTGGTGCGTTGGTGTTCCAACTGCCCGGTCTATCGTTAGCCGTGTCAGCGATGTTTGTGCTGATTTCTTCGGGGTTTATCCTGTTTCAGACCAGCCAATTGGTGAACGGTGGCGAAAACAACTACATCATGGCGACGGTTAGTCTCTATGTCAGTATTTACAATTTGTTCACCAGTTTGTTGCATTTGCTCGGTGCTTTCGGCGGCGGCAACGACGACTAACATGCACATTTTTGCACGATTAAAAACCCCCGGCTGGCCGGGGTTTTTTATGTCCTAAACAATGTCACAGAAAGAACATCCTTTCGCCCCATTCGTGCGCCAACTTGGCCGTGGTCGACATGGAGCGCGTCCGCTTAGCGAAGATGAAGCGTATCGCGCCATGTTGATGATTTTCGAGGGTGACGTTGCACCAGAGCAACTTGGTGCGTTTCTTATGTTGATCCGCATTCGCGAGGAAACGCCGCAAGAGCTCGCGGGCTTTGTGCGTGCTGCGCGTGAATCGATCAGTGTGCCCGTGTCAGCACCGGCGGTGCAGCTAGATTGGTCTTCCTATGCAGGCAAGCGTCGTCAATTACCCTGGTTTATTTTGTCTGCACTGTTGCTCGCAGATTCGGGTGTAACGGTATTTATGCATGGCTTGGCGGGGCATGGCGGCGACGGGCGTGTTTATACTCCCGCTGGGATTGAAAGCCTAGGCATTCCACTGTGCAAGTCGCTTGATGAAGCGGCTCAACGCATGCACCAAGAGAAGTTTGCATTCTTAGCGCTCGCAGAACTAAGCCCGACACTCAATATGATGATTGAGTTACGCCAGCTATTAGGTCTGCGTTCGCCGATTAATAGCGTGGTGCGAATGCTTAATCCATTCAACGCACCGTATCTAATCCAAGGTATTTTTCACCCCAGTTATAAAGATATTCATCAACAGGCAGGCTTGTTGCTTCAGCAACCACACCTTGCGGTATTGAAAGGTGAAGGCGGCGAAATCGAACGTAATCCTGACGCGGCCTGTGTTGTGGAAACGGTACATGAAGGGGTGGCAGGTTCTGAACAATGGCCCGCTCTGTTTGAGCAGCGTCACCTTAAAGATGAATCCATGGACGTACGCCGCTTAGGCGCATTATGGCGGGGCGAGATTGATGACGAATACGGCGCTGCAGCGGTCTTGGGTACGGTGGCGATTGCACTTAAGTTTTTAGGCCAAGCGGACACCATGGAGTTAGCCGAACAGCAAGCTCGGCAAATGTGGGAGCGGCGTGCGAAAGGAAAATACACCGATCCA
>JANPPH010000453.1:0-8130 GCA_031428395.1 Gammaproteobacteria bacterium | reverse complement strand
ACGCACTGAATCTGCGCGAGAAAAGAAGAAAAGCAGTCTGTCACCGTAGAGTGACTACGCCTCCGCCTGTTTTTCGTCTTTTCTCGCCCATCTTCAGCACCTTGCGCACCCTCGCTACGAGCCTAATGGAAAATCTGGGTTAAACGCAATCGAACAAGCCTTAGATGGGCAACCCCCAAAACTAAAAAAGCCAGTTAGATTTAATCTAACTGGCTTTCATCCAATCAACGCGGAGCTTTTTAAGCTCTACTCTGACGCTGGAGCGGCGTTTTCCTTTTGCTCCAGCACTGGGCGATCCACTAATTCAACAATCGCCATCGGCGCACTATCACCAGCCCGAAATCCACAACGCATAATACGCAAATATCCGCCTGGCCTCTCCTTATAACGAGGTCCAAGCTCTACAAATAGCTTGGTGACAACACCTCGGTCTCGAACACGAGAAAAAGCCAGCCTTCGTCCCGCAACGGTGTCCATTTTAGCTAACGTAATGAGCGGCTCAACGACCCGCCGAAGCTCTTTTGCTCTCGGAACAGTTGTCCGTATTACTTCATGAGATAGAACGGCCGCGGCCATACCACGCAACATCGCCTTACGATGGCTACTATTAAGACCTAATTGTCTACCACTATTACGATGACGCATTGAATTTACCTACTCTATTTTATGCAAAACTTACAATCAGACAGCCCGCCTAAACTGACCCAGCAGCTTTCTGCAATGAATAAGCATAAGACCATCCAATTACAGCTCCTTCAGGCGTCCCGGAAGCCATCACCGTCTTGGCAAATGAATCTACAGAATAGAAGCCCTATCCTGCAAAGTGACTGGAGGCCAGTTCTCTAACTTCATACCCAACGCCAAACCGTGCGCAGCTAATACATCTTTTATTTCAGTGAGCGATTTCCGTCCAAGGTTAGGAGTTTTTAACAATTCCACCTCAGTCCGCTGAATTAAGTCGCCGATGTAATATATATTCTCAGCCTTTAAGCAATTAGCCGACCTAACCGTGAGCTCAAGATCATCCACTGGACGTAACAGGATTGGGTCAATATCCGGCTCCTGCGCCTCAGACTTTACTTCCTCTTTACCCTGCAAGTCTACAAAAACTGTTAGCTGCTCTTTCAATATATTAGCAGCGCGCCGAATAGCCTCCTCTGGATCGATGGTACCATTGGTCTCTAAATCGATGACCAACCGATCCAAATCAGTACGCTGTTCTACGCGAGCACTTTCAACCGAATAGGCGACACGACGGACAGGACTAAACGACGCATCCAGCTGAAGCGATCCTATCGGTCGGTTCTCTTCAGCGCCATTTCGATTTGATGCGGGCTGATACCCGCGCCCTCTAGCAACTTTGAGCGTCATATTCAGCTCGCCGGCTTTCGTCATATTTGCGATGACGTGCTCTGGGTTAACAATTTCGACATCATGCGGTAACTCAATGTCCCCAGCCAAAACCGCACCAGGGCCTTTTCGCCTTAGCGTCAATGTGGCTTCGTCACGATCATGCATACGTATCGCTATCCCTTTGAGGTTCAGCATGATGTCAATGACATCTTCTTGAACGCCCTCAATGGTAGTGTACTCGTGTAGCACGCCTTCAATTTTTGTTTCCGTAATCGCGCAGCCTGGTAACGACGACAATAGGATACGCCGCAGACTGTTGCCCAACGTATGCCCAAACCCTCTTTCTAAGGGTTCTAAGGTGACTTTCGCGTGGGTATCGCTAATTACCTGCACGTCAACAAGACGCGGCTTAAGAAATTCGGTTACAGAGCCCTGCATGAAGAATCCTCTCTAATCAGCACGACCAAAAACCGCTAACGCTACACGGCTGGCAACAATTACTTCGAATACAATTCCACGACTAGATGTTCGTTAATGTCGGCGGGCAAATCACCGCGTTCCGGACGGCGCTTAAAAGTACCCTGCATTTTTTTTGAATCAACGTCTAACCACTCAGGAAACCCACGTTGCTGCGCAAATTCAAGTGACGCCACAATCCGTAACTGCGACCGCGAGCCTTCAACCACGGAAATCACGTCATTCGGAGCTATTTGATAGCTAGGCACGTTAACCTTCTTGTCATTTACCGTAAGAGCATTGTGACGAACCAACTGGCGCGCCTCGCTTCGAGAAGCGGCGAATCCCATGCGGTAAACAACATTATCTAAGCGACCTTCGAGCAATACCAACAAGTCTTGCCCTGTTGAACCCTTTCCACGATCAGCGTCTTCATAATAGCCACGGAATTGCCTTTCCAATACCCCGTAGATGCGCCGCAACTTTTGCTTCTCACGGAGCTGAACTGCATAATCCGTCAAGCGACCGCGCCTTTGGCCATGCTGGCCAGGAGGAAAAGCTCTCTTCTCCACTGGACACTTCGCAGTGAAGCATTTCTCACCCTTAAGAAAGAGCTTCTCGCCCTGCCTGCGGCACAAACGACACTTTGACCCTGTATACTTAGCCACTCCAAACCTCCAACTCTAAACGCGACGCTTCTTCGCCGGACGACACCCATTATGCGGGATCGGCGTTACATCGGTAATGCTTGTAACCTTAAAACCCGATACATGTAGGGCTCTTACCGCAGACTCTCTACCAGGACCAGGTCCTTTAACTAATACGTCAACACTTTTCATGCCGAATTCATGAGCGACCTGACCGGCCTTTTCAGCTGCAACCTGCGCCGCAAACGGCGTGCTTTTTCGTGACCCGCGAAAACCGCAACCACCAGCCGTTGCCCAAGCAATAGTGTTGCCCTGCCTATCCGTAATAGTGATAATTGTATTATTAAACGAAGCATAAACGTGAGCTACGCCGTCTACTACATTCTTCTTTACACGTTTACGCGTGCGCGCTGTGCTCTTAGCCATCTTTACTCTCTCGACTACTTACGAATGCCGCGGCGAGGTCCCTTACGGGTCCGCGCGTTGGTCCGCGTGCGCTGCCCCCGAACAGGTAAACCCCGCCGATGACGCAACCCACGATAGGTCCCAAGATCCATGAGCCGCTTGATATTCATGGATAGCTCGCGACGCAAATCGCCTTCCACTGTGTATTTAGCTACCTCTGCACGAAGTCTTTCAACCTCCACATCGGTCAGGTCCTTTACTTTTGTGGATGGAGTTACACCTGCATCAACACAAATCTGAACCGACACCGCCCTGCCTATGCCGTAGATTGAGGTTAAACCAATCACTGCATGCTTATGGACAGGGATGTTTATGCCCGCTATGCGTGCCATTTAGCACTCTCCTTCACTAGCCCTGCCGACTAAACCAGCCATTCTACTTCAGAGAGCAGAGACAAATCAACAAATAGAAAATAAGCGAATTAGTCCTAACCCTGGCGTTGCTTGTGGCGAGCGTCAGAACAAATAACTCTTACGACCCTTTTGCGCCGAACAATTTTGCAATTGCGGCAAACCTTTTTGACAGATGTACGCACTTTCATGATGACTCTCCGGAACCTATACAAACACTCAATTCAGGCCAGCTGCCTTTCAACATTCCGAACCACCATAATTTAACTATTCCTGCCAGCCTTCAAATTTGCTTTTCGTAGCAAGCCATCGTATTGATGCGACATCAAATGCGCCTGTAGCTGTGCCATAAAATCCATCACTACAACCACAATAATCAACAATGAAGTCCCACCAAAATAAAACGGCACGTTCCAGTAAACAATCAAGAACTCTGGCAAAAGACAAACCGCTGTAATATAGATCGCGCCCCACAGAGTTAGCCGCGTAATAACCAAATCAACATACTTTGCGGTTTGCTCACCAGGCCGAATTCCGGGCACAAACGCACCAGATTTTTTTAAATTTTCTGCTGTATCTTTCGGATTAAATACCAACGCCGTATAGAAAAAACAGAAAAACACAATCGCCACTGCATAAATCGCCACATAAATTGGCTGGCCCGGCGATAACATCTGGGAGATATCTTGTAGCCAACCAAACCCTTCAACGTTTCCAACAATATTTCCGAAGGTCGCTGGAAATAGAATAATACTTGATGCGAAAATTGGCGGGATCACACCAGCCATATTTACCTTTAGTGGCAAATGACTGCTTTGTCCACCGTAGACCTTCCGACCCTGCTGTCGCTTCGCGTAGTTTACCGTAATTCGTCTTTGTCCTCGCTCCATGAACACCACAAATGCTGTCACCATTACAGCTAGCACGAAGAAAAACAAAACCGTAAAGATGTGCAACTCTCCGGTTCGCGCTAACTCCAAGGTTCCCCCGACGGCAGACGGCAGACCTGCAGCTATTCCTGCAAAGATAATCAGCGAAATTCCGTTTCCGATTCCACGCTCAGTGACCTGTTCGCCCAACCACATCAAAAACATCGTCCCGCACACTAACGTCACTACCGCTGTAAAGACAAACGCTGGCCCAGGATCAATAACGACAGGAATGCCGGACACATTTTGCTTTTGAAGCGCGAAAGCCACGCCCGACGCTTGAAAAAAAGACAGGCCAACCGTGAGATATCGCGTGTACTGCGTAATTTTACGTCGTCCCGACTCGCCTTCTTTCCGAAGCTGTTCTAGCTTCGGATGAACCGCCCCAAGCAGCTGCATGATGATGGACGCCGATATGTACGGCATGACACCTAGAGCGAATACTGCAACTTTTTCAAGCGCTCCCCCAGAGAACATATTGAACATGTCAATAATTGTGCCCCGCTGCTGCTCGAAAAGGTTCGCCAACGCCACGGGGTCAATTCCAGGGACGGGAATATTGGCTCCAATGCGGAATACAAGAAGCGCACCAACCACGAACATCAGTCTGCGACGAAGCTCTACAAACGCTCCCGCGTTCGAAAGCGCGCCGACACTTGCCAATTTTGCGCCTGCCACCTAAGCTTCTACCTTACCGCCCGCAACCTCAATAGCGAGTCGCGCACCTTTACTTACCGCCAAACCACGCACCGTTACGGCACGGGCAATCGAACCTGAAAGCATTATTCTTCCGCGCTCAAATTTATTGCCTACCACACCGGCATTCTTTAGCGCCTGCAGGTCAATGACCTCATGGGGAACCTTGGCCAACTCGGACAAGCGTATCTCAGCGGTTTTACGGCCTATTTGAGTTGAGAATCCAATTTTCGGAACTCGCCGCTGCAGGGGCATTTGCCCGCCTTCAAAGCCGACCTTGTGGTAGCCACCGGCTCTGGCGCTCTGCCCTTTGTGACCGCGACCGCTTGTCTTACCCAAGCCAGAGCCTATGCCTCTCCCGCGCCGCTTAGGAGTATGTTTTTGGCCATCTGCTGGCTTGATCGTGTTGAGCCGCATTTTAGAGTCCCTCAACCTTCAGTAAGAACGAAACAGCATTAATCATCCCTCTCACTGGCGCGCTATCTTCAACTTCGACAGTGTGATGCATTCTCCGCAAACCCAAACCAGTCACACAAGCCTTCTGAGAGGCAAGCCTGCCATGCATGCTCCTGATCAGTGTAACTTTGAGTCTATTTTTTTGTACCGACATTTGCTACCTCAGGATCTGTTCAACTGTCTTTCCGCGCTTTGCAGCTACTGTGTCAGCATCAGCCATCTGGGTAAGCGCGCTAATCGTAGCCCGAACTACGTTTACAGGATTGCTCGATCCAATGCACTTCGCGAGCACGTCTTGCACGCCCAATACTTCAAACACTGCGCGCATTGCCCCACCCGCAATAATACCTGTACCGTCGGACGCTGGCTGCATAAACACACGCGCAGCTCCGTGGCGACCCATAATAGGATACTGAAGGGTGCGGCCGTTCAAAGTAATGTCCTGCATATTCTTTCGGGCACTCTCCATGGCCTTCTGTATTGCCGCTGGAACTTCACGAGCTTTTCCGCTCCCGAAGCCAACCCTGCCGTTCCCATCACCAACGACTGTCAGCGCGGAAAATCCAAATTGCCGCCCGCCTTTTACGACTTTTGCAACCCGTCGAACTGACACGAGTTTTTCTCGCAAGCCGTCACTATTCTGAGGAACATCAAAATTTGCCATTGCGCTAATCCTTAAAACTCAAGACCATTTGCCCGTGCCGCATCCGCTAACGCTTTGACCCGGCCATGATATCGAAACCCAGACCGATCAAAGGCAACTCGGGAAACCCCAGCCAATTTTGCCTGTTCAGCAACGGCCTTACCTACAGCCGCAGCAGCGGTAACGTTTCCAGTGTAGCCCAAGCCTTCTTTAACTGCGGACTCTAACGTAGAGGCGCTCGCGACCACTTGCGAACCATTAGGAGCAATAACCTGTGCGTAAATATGTCGAGGAGTTCGGTGGACACACAACCGATACGCTCCGAGTTCTCTTATTTTTGCCCGAACCCGCATTCCACGACGTTGACGAGTCAATTTTTTTTCCACGACTGTACCCTTTACTTCTTTTTGGCTTCTTTCAAAACAATCAACTCGTCTGAATATCTTACCCCTTTACCCTTATAAGGCTCAGGAGGCCGATAATTTCGAATTGTCGCAGCAACTTGCCCAACCACTTGCTTATCCATGCCCTTTATTACAATTTCGGTTTGACTTGGCGTCTCGATGGTAATACCGTCCGGTATAAGGAATTGCACTGGATGCGAGAACCCCAAAGTCAGATTCAGCACCTTACCTTGCGCCTGCGCTCTATAGCCAACTCCTACCAGCAACAACTTTCGATCAAACCCTACGCGCACACCGATAACCATATTATTGAGCAGCGCGCGAGTCGTTCCAGCTAGCGCATTCGCCGATATTCCCGTTGCTCTCGGGGCAATATTCAAAAAATTCTCTTGTTGCTTCACTTCAACCTGGTCATGCAAACGAAGCTCTAAGCTTCCTTTACTGCCTTTGACCGAGATAAGTGTACCGTTAATATTAATATCTACGCCTGGTGGAATCTCCACTGGCATTTTTGCAACCCTGGACATTTTATCCCCGCCTTTAAGCAACCACGCACAGCACTTCGCCACCATGACCCGCCGCTCTCGCCGCGCGATCGGTCATCACACCGTGGGATGTTGATATAATAGCTATACCCAGCCCACTATTCACTTTCGGCAATTCATCCTTACGCCTATAAGTGCGCAAACCCGGCCGACTAACCCGTCTGATCATCTCTATTACTGGTTTACCTAAATAATATTTAAGCCTTAACGTCAATGCAAGTTTACCCTCGACGTTCTTTACTGCGAAGTCCTCTACGTAGCCCTCATCCTTTAATACTCTTGCGATGGCTACCTTTCCCTTCGACGACGGCATCGTAACATCAGCTTTACCCGCGCCGTGGGCGTTTCGAATCCTGCATAACATATCGGATATTGGATCGCTCATGCTCATTTTAAAACCTTCCTCACAAACGCTTCTCTAGACACCGCTGAACGCCACCTTAACCAACTTACCAACTTGCCTTTACCAAGCCTGGTACGTCTCCGCGCATCGCCGCCTCCCGGAGTTTATTCCTCCCGAGCCCGAATTTACGATAAAATCCGCGAGGCCGCCCAGTAATTCTACAGCGGTTGTGAAGACGGACCGCACTAGCGTTGCGGGGCAACTGCTGAAGTTTACGTCGAGTATCGTCACGATCCTCGGCACTCAAACTAAGATCGCGCAACTTCTCCTTCAGCTCTGCACTCTTCGCAGCGTGCTTCTTTACTACGCGCTGCCGCTTTAGCTCGCGATTAATTAGAGAAGTTTTGGCCATAACCTATTTCCTCAATTCCTAAAAGGGAAGCTGAACGCCGCCAGAAGGGCGCGACCTTCTTCATCATTTTTTGCTGTAGTGGTTATAGTGATATCAAGCCCGCGGATGGCATCGATCTTATCATATTCGATTTCAGGAAATATAATTTGCTCACGCACACCGATACTGTAGTTCCCGCGCCCGTCGAAAGATTTGGCACTAAAACCTCTAAAATCCCGAATTCTTGGAATTGCTACGCTGACAAGACGATCGAAAAACTCGTACATCTTTGTCCCACGGAGCGTAACCTTACACCCGATAGGCCAGCCCTCACGAACCTTGAACCCGGCCACTGACTTTCTCGACAAGGTGGCGACTGGTTTTTGCCCCGTGATTTTTGCTAAATCACCTAATGCATGATCAATAATCTTTTTATCCCCTACCGCCTCACC
>JANPPH010000452.1:0-3928 GCA_031428395.1 Gammaproteobacteria bacterium | reverse complement strand
TCTCATCAAACCGTTGAATACGTTCGGAAAAATAGAAAATTATAGTGAGGCGGCGCGCGGTAATATTGTCGTCAAGCAAAACGATGTGGTGATACAGCGGGCGGCGACGCGGTTGGATGTTTACCGAGCCTATTACGGCTACCTCGCTGCCCGAGACAGTCGCTTGTTGCTCCAAGACGTGAAAAATCGTCTTCAAAGCGCCATGGAGACGGTGCAGGGCTGGTTGGACGAGGAAGAAGGATCGGTTAAACAATCGGATCTTTTTGCACTCCAGTCGGGCAATGCGCTGGCCGCTCGCTATTTAGCTCAAGCAGAGGGTCTTGCCAATGTGGCAATGAGTGGGTTAAAGACATTGACGGGAGTGGCTGCAGAGCAGGAATTGGCCCTTGCCGATGAAAGGCTGGTGCCAGTGCCGCTACCGGAGCTGAAGCTCGAAGAAATGCAACAACAGGCGCTCGTTAATCGCCCCGAAATCATGCAAGTGGAGGCTGCTCTACGGGCCCGCCGTGCGCTTGTCGAGGCCAAAAAATCTGAGCATTGGCCCAGTTTGTACGCGGGAGTGGTTGGTGCGTTTGCGCGCTCACCCAATCGCGCACATTTGGATAATCCTTATATCCCTGATATCTTCAATGACTACGGTGTAACCCCGATCGTCGGTTTGCGCTGGGACTGGGATCCAGCGGTGCAGCAAAGTAAAGTCGCTGAGGCGCAAGCGGAGTTAGAGGCGCTTGTTGCTAAATCGGAGTTTGCCCGCCGAGGTATACCTTTTGAGGTCAGCGAGCAGTATTACCAAGTACAATCTTATCACCAGGCTGTGGAACAGCTGGAAGAAGCAACTCGTTCGGCGCGCCGCTGGATGGTTGCAAGTTATACTGATTTTGAAGCTGGTTTGGAAAAGCCTGAGAAAATTTTGACAGCTTTGCAGGCCTATGTACTGGCACACACGGATTATGTGCGTACGGTGTACGATTATAATATGCATGTCGCAAAACTTGAAAATGCGGCGGGGACGATTCCATGACAAAGTTGATTTCTATTGCAGTAGCGTTTTTCCTGCTATTCTCCAGTGCGTCGTTTGCGGAGTCCCAGGGGCCGCAAGAATTGGTAAAACAGACTGCCGATAAAATGCTGGCTAAGTTAAAGGAAGAGCGGCAAGTAATCGACAAGCAGCCAGGGCGTATCTACGAATTGGTGAGTAGCATAGTTCTACCGCACTTTGATTTTGAAACCATGGCGAAGCGGGTATTAGGCAAGCACTGGAAAGATGCCAGCGAAACGCAACGTGCTCGCTTTACCGAAGAATTTCGGACTCTGTTGGTGCGCACCTACGCTAAATCACTCACGGAATACACGGACCAGCAAATTACTTATTTGCCACTCAAAGGGGATGCCAAGGCGGGCGATGTAACAGTGCGCTCCGAAGTGTCGCAGCCTGGCGGATTCCCGATAGAGATTACTTACGGTTTACATCAAGTAAGTAGCGAATGGAAAGTCTATGACGTCACCATCGACAAAGTGAGTCTGGCCACCAACTACCGCACCAGCTTTTCGAATGAGGTTCGTCAAGGTGGTATTGATAAATTGATCGAAAAGCTGGCGGATCGCAACCGTAAAGCGACCAATGGCTAAGGTCAGCGCCACGATCGAAAAAAAAGGCGCAGATTTGTTTGTGGTCTCTGGCGAAGTAGATTTCACCACTGTGCCTAGTTTAGCAAAAGAAAGCGAAGCGCTTTTTCGTGACGGTCGTGCGATCACCGTTGACTTGGGTGCGGTTACTCGTGCCGACAGCGCAGCCTTAGCTCTGCTAGTCCAGTGGCTACGCAATGCGGAAGCGCAGCAACAAACATTGACCTTTAAAAATGTACCTAAAAACCTGATGTCTATTGCAGGAGTAAGCAGCTTAGACGATATTTTGGCTTTGGCCTAAGTGGGTAAAAGAGATAAAGATGGAACCCGAGAAAATTAAACAAATGATCCTTGCGGCATTACCGGATTGTGAAGTGTTAATCAACGGCGATGGACGGCATTTCGACGCCATCATTGTGTCCGAAGCCTTCAAAGGCAAGAGTATGATCGAACAACACCGCGTGGTTTACGCGACATTGGGCAACAAAATGCAATCCGAAGAAGTGCATGCGTTATCGATGAAAACGTATACGCCTGAACAATGGGCAAAAATTAAATCGTCCTGATCCTGTCGTTCACTCACTCAGTATTTTAAAAAAATCTATGGATAAATTGATTATCACTGGCGGCGCGCCGCTATCTGGCGAAATCCGTATTTCTGGCGCCAAAAATGCTGCATTGCCGATTCTTGCGGCCACATTACTTGCAGACGGTCCCGTTATCATCAGTAACGTACCGCATTTGCATGACATCACCACAACGATGGAGTTGTTGGGTCGGATGGGTGTCGATTTGATGGTCGACGAGCGCATGAATATCGAAGTGGATTCCAGCACCATCCGCGAATTCCGCGCGCCTTATGAATTGGTTAAAACCATGCGGGCCTCTATTCTGGTTCTTGGGCCGTTGTTAGCGAAATACGGTCAAGCCGAAGTGTCGCTACCAGGCGGTTGCGCCATCGGCTCGCGTCCCGTCAACTTGCATATTAGCGGGCTTGAAGCGATGGGTGCCAACATTAGGGTAGAACGGGGCTACATCCAAGCGACTGCCAAGCGCCTGAAAGGTGCGCATTTGATTATGGATTTAGTCACTGTCACGGGCACTGAGAATCTGATGATGGCAGCGACGTTAGCAGATGGCACCACCGTCATCGAAAATGCAGCTCGCGAACCCGAAGTGGTGGATTTGGCAAATTGCCTAAACAGCATGGGCGCACGTGTGTCGGGCGCCGGTAGTGATACGATTGTGATCGAAGGCGTGAAGCGCCTTTCGGGCACCAACTATCGCATCCTGCCCGACCGCATTGAAACCGGCACCTATTTGGTTGGCGCTGCAATTACCGGCGGTAAAATCAAGGTCAAACAAACACGGCCGCAATTAGTTGACGCGGTGTTAGCCAAGCTGCGCGAGGCCGGCGCAATAATCACGCAAGGCGAAGATTGGATCGAGCTGGACATGCAGGGCAAGCGTCCCAAGGCGGTAGATATTCGCACCGCACCGTACCCCGCCTTTCCCACTGACATGCAGGCGCAATTTACAGCGCTTAATATTGTCGCCGAAGGCGTTGGAACTATCACGGAAACAGTATTCGAAAACCGCTTCATGCATGTGCAGGAACTGCAGCGCATGGGCGCCGATATCCGTCTTGAAGGCAACACCGCTATTAGCAATGGTGTTAGCGCCATTACCGGCGCGCCAGTGATGGCCACCGATTTGCGCGCTTCCGCGAGTTTAGTGTTAGCGGGCCTTGTTGCTGAAGGCGATACCATTGTTGATCGTATTTATCACATCGATCGCGGTTACGAGTGTATTGAAGAAAAGCTAGCCCAACTAGGTGCCACGATTCGTCGGGTGCCAGGATAGTGTAAATTGCGTCATGGTTGAAATGCTCACACTGGCCGTTTCCAAAGGTCGCATTTTTAAGGATGCCTTGCCGCTATTGGCAAACATGGGCATTCAGCCCATTGACGACCCGCAAACAAGCCGCAAGCTCATCCTCGATACTACGCGTGACGATGTAAAATTAGTCATCATACGCGCCTCTGATGTGCCGACATACGTTGAATACGGCGCAGCGGATCTCGGCATTGCAGGCAAAGATGTCCTCATGGAATATGGCGGCAGCGGCTTATACGAACCGCTGGATCTGAAAATAGCCCGTTGTCGTTTGATGTTAGCGGGAGCATCGAGTGCCGCAGCAACGGAAGAGCGTATGCGCGTCGCCACCAAATATGTTTCATCGACGCGGCGTTATTTCGCCGAGCAAGGTAAGCAAGTCGAAATCATCAAGCTTTATGGTTCA
>JANPPH010000451.1:0-8121 GCA_031428395.1 Gammaproteobacteria bacterium | reverse complement strand
CAACGCCACGCCCAGAGCGCTGGCATCCGAGACCATGTGTCCGGCATCACTCAATAGCGCCAAGGAGCCAGACCACCATCCGCCGATCGCTTCGACGATTGCAAACCCGAGCGTGAATACGAGCGCGAATAGCAATACGCGATGGCTGGAGTGCTGGTGATGATTATGATCGTGAGTATGTGAATCCATATCAACTTTTTCGGAAATAATTGTCCAAGTTTATGATACACGCTCTGCGTCGAGAAATTTATCTGGCGTGGCGGTAAACGCCTACTATACTCGTAAGAGACGCAAATTCATGAAAGGAATCAAGAAAATGGCACATTTAAGTCCCAAGCAACTACAAACACTGGAACGGCAACTCAAGGAGCGCCGCGTCACTCTCCGCGAGGAAATTAGCGCTGAGCTGATACGTTCCGATAGCGAGAGCTATATTGACCTTGCCGGCCGAGTGTACGACGAAGGCGAGGCCTCAGTTGCTGATCTGTTGGTGGATTTGAGTATTGCCACCGTAGATAGACAGGTCAGAGAGATGCATGAGGTGGAAGAGGCCTTGCAACGCATCTCTGGGGGCGGCTATGGCGTCTGCGACGATTGCGGCGTGGATATTGCCGTTGAACGCTTAGCCAGCCACCCCGTCGCTATACGTTGTGTGGTATGCCAAGGGCAGCGTGAAAGAACTTACGTCGGCCAAAACAGACCGACCCTTTAACCTAAAAAAGGCAGTTGGAATCGTAGCGAGGGCGCTTAAGATGTTGAAGATGGAATATTTTTTTGTTAAATTTTGGCGAAGCCGTAGTCACCCCTACGGTGAGCCAAAATTTAACAAAAAAATCTTGCAGATTCAGCATATTAAACGTCCGCAGTAGATACCAACTGCCTTTTTTAGGTTTAACGAACCAGATTTTTCAGTAGCCCCCTACTGCGGCCGCACATCTTCAACACGCTAGTGGAACATCTGGGATGTATGGAACAAGTAGCACGACTAGAGGCATCGCGCTACTTGTTCCGAAATCCTAAAAATTGGGCTTGTCCGGCGATTTTTGGTAGCGCTCGACAGAGGACGTGATTTCTTCCTTGGCTTCAGCTACGCCCACCCAACCTTCAACTTTTACCCACTTGTTCTGCTCCAGATCTTTGTAATGTTCAAAGAAATGCGCAATCTGCGCCAACAGGCTGGGCGGCAAATCTTCGTGCGACTGGACTTTGCTATAGATAGGGCTGACCTTATCCACGGGCACTGCCAATAATTTGCTATCACGGCCTGCTTCATCGACCATGCACAACATACCCACTGGCCGACAACGAATCACGGTTCCGCTAACCAAGCGCGAGGGCGAAACCACCAACACATCCACGGGGTCGCCATCTTCCGACAGAGTGTGGGGGATGTAGCCATAGTTGCAGGGATAGTACATGGCAGTGCTCATAAACCGATCGACAAACATCACGCCGGTTTCTTTGTCGACTTCATATTTCACTGGGTCGCTATGCGCCGGAATTTCAATGATGACGTTCACATCGTTGGGAACGTCTTTGCCAGTTTTTACTAGATTGAGGCTCATGACAGGAATCCTTTACTCAGTTATGGTTGTAGTAATCTCAAATATCGCCAATACAACTCTAGTGCGAACAACCTAGCATTGAGGCTGGGTAGTCGTCGTGCGTCTGCAACGTTGCGACCCACGTTTCGGCTTCTATTGGAAAATCTGAGTTTAATTTTTCGGCGTTGATTATAATCGTGTTCGCCTTAGCGCGACAGGTTACTTCACCCTATTGTGGTTCAGGTTGTACTTTTTTGCTTATTAAAAGTTGCTTTAATTGCTGAATACAGTTAAATCCCGTAGTCGTTCATTGACTTGTGCCGTCCACAAAGAGTAGTTTAAGCACGTTTTAAAAATGATCGCAAAAACCCAATAAAGTGCGGTGATGATTGCGCAAGAATTCCAAATAACTGATATTGCGAAGTGTCGCTAGAGTTCCCCGTTAAAGGAGTACATACCGTTATGAGAATTGTCCTATTAGGTGCGCCCGGTTCTGGCAAAGGCACGCAAGCGAAATTGCTCGTTGAGAAACATGGAATTCCGCAGATTTCCACGGGCGATTTGTTGAGGGCCGCGGTAGCAGCGGGAACGCCCCTAGGCGCGCAAGCAAAAGCGGCTATGGAAGCGGGTTTTTTAGTGTCCGATGAAATTGTTTTGAAAATGATCGAAGAGCGTCTTGCTCAGCCGGATGCCAAAAAAGGTTTTATCTTAGATGGCTTTCCGCGCAATATACCACAAGCGCAAGCCCTTGATAATATGCTAGATAAGCGCAGCCAAACGCTTGAAGTTGCGCTGTTGGTCGAGGTCGATTTCGATATGCTTATGCAGCGCCTGACGGGTCGTCGCACCTGTGAGTTGTGCAGCACCACATTCAATGTTTACACCTCTCCTTCGCGTTTGGACGACCGTTGCGACAAGTGTGGCGGCAACCTGCGTCATCGTTCGGACGACAATGAAGAAACAATCGGTAGTCGCTTAAAGGTGTATGAAGCGCAAACAGCTCCGTTGGTCGCCTATTATCGTCAGCAGGGCAAATTGCGCGTAGTGCAGGGTACGGGCGAGATCGGCGATATCGCGGAAGCAATTGCGAAAGTTATTTCGGAGCCCGGCGAGGTGAAGCGTCCACCGACCGCACCTGCTAAGCCGAAGACTAGCGCGGCGCAAGAAGGCAAAAAACAGGCGAAAGCCGCTCCACCCGCACCGACGCCTCCCGTCCAGGTGCCAAAGAAGGCGGCGCCGACGAAAGTTGCGCCCAAGTCAGCGCCTGCACCTGTCGCGGTGGTAAAAAAAGCTGCTCCTTCAATGAAGAAAACAGTGAAAGTTGCTCCTGTGAAATCAGTGACGAAGAAAAAACCTGTGGTTAAAGCGACGGTTAAGAAGGCTCCCGTCAAGGCGGTGAAAACGCCAGTAAAAGCCAAGGTTAAGGTCAAAGCCAAAGCGCCGGTTAAAAAAGCGGTAGCGAAAAAAGCGCTTAAAAAGGTTGCCGTGAAGGTTGCACCTAAAAAGGTTGCGCCGAAAAAGGCTATACCCAAATCGGTAAACAAAAAGGTGGCAGCAAAGAAGGCTCCAGTAAAGAAGGTTTTGACGAAGAAGGCAGCGCCCAAAAAGGCAGCGCCGAAAAAAGCGATCCCAAAGAAAGCTGTAGCAAAGAAGGTCGCACCAAAGAAAGTCGCACCAAAGAAAACCGTCGCTGCAAAAAGCGTCGCCAAGAAAAAAGCGCGCCCCAGTGGCCGTAAATAAATGAGTAAGAAGAGGATTAGCCGGGGTAGTTTCCCGGCTAGCCGAATGCGGCGCATGCGGCGCGATGATTTTTCGCGCCGCATGATGCGTGAAACGGTCCTCACCGCCAACGATCTTATTTTCCCGATGTTTGTCCTAGAGGGCGTGCGGCGTCGCGAAGCGGTGACGTCGATGCCCGGCGTCGAACGCGTGAGCATTGATGAGCTGGTCAAAGAAGCCGCTCAGGTGGCAGAGTTGGGCATTCCTGCCATTGCCCTGTTTCCTGTCACCCCCGCGAACTGCAAAAGCGACGATGCCCGTGAAGCCTACAACCCGGAAGGCTTAGCACAGCGTGCTGTGCGCGCGATTAAACGCGAGCTACCGCAACTGGGTATCATCACCGATATCGCGCTGGATCCGTTTACTACGCACGGTCAAGACGGCCTTATTGATGCATCGGGCTATGTCTTAAACGACGAAACCATCGCAGTGCTGGTTAAACAGGCTTTGTCGCACGCCGAGGCGGGTGCGGATATTGTGGCGCCGTCGGATATGATGGATGGACGCATTGGCGCCGTGCGCAATGCCTTGGAGGCGCAAGGTTACATTCATACGCGTATTCTCGCCTATTCCGCCAAATACGCGTCGAGTTTTTATGGCCCGTTTCGCGATGCGGTGGGTTCGGCGGCAAATTTGGGCGGTGGCAATAAATATACCTATCAAATGGATCCTGCCAATAGCGATGAGGCCCTGCACGAGGTGGCGCTGGATCTGGAGGAAGGCGCGGACATCGTAATGATTAAACCCGGTCTGCCTTATCTAGACATCGTGCGGCGAATCAAAGACGAATTTGCTGTGCCCACCTTCGTTTATCAGGTGAGCGGCGAATACGCCATGTTGAAAGCGGCGAGCCAGAACGGTTGGTTGGATGAGCAAGCGGTGGTGATGGAATCGCTACTGTCGATCAAGCGAGCAGGGGCGGACGGCATATTGTCGTATTACGCAAAACAAGCGGCGCAATGGCTTATTAGTGATCCGGCTAGGTGAAGTTTGAAGTTAGCCTTTGCTGATTTTTTCCATATTGTAGGTGCGAATTTATTCGCACTTATGGCTCCGTCTCACGGCGTTGTGCGGATGAATCCGGTATCTACAATTTCAAGCTGCATCTGGCCGAGTCAATAGTGACTAAAACAACCTTGGATCAATACGCGGTGTTGGGTCACCCCATCGCGCACAGTAAATCACCTCAAATTCATGCCGAGTTCGCTAAGCAAACGGGTCAACAAATTGAATACAAAGCTATTTTAGTTGACGTCGATGGCCTAGCGCAGGCACTGAGTTCATTTGAAGACCAAGGCGGCAAAGGCGTAAATATCACGCTGCCGTTCAAACGCGAAGCGTGGGAATGGGTCGATTCGCGCAGTCCACGAGCACAGCGCGCCGGTGCGGTTAACACCATCGTATTTAGCCCTGATGCAAGCTATGGTGACAATACCGACGGCGTCGGCTTGGTGCGAGACCTGACCGTCAATTATCATGTTGCGCTGAAAGCTTCCCGAATACTCTTATTGGGTGCTGGGGGTGCCTGTCGAGGTGTCATCGAACCGTTGTTAGCTGAACACCCCGCTCATGTTGCCGTTGTCAATCGTACATCAAGCAAAGCGCTAGAGCTGGCGCAAACATTCGCTGATCTGGGTGCTATAGAGGCGCTATCTTATGACGATCTGGCGGATAAAAAGTTTGACCTCATTATTAACGCTACCTCTGCGAGTTTAAAAGGGGAATTGCCGCCATTGCCCTGCACGGTGTTGGTCTCAGGAGGCGGGTGTTATGACATGATGTATGGCGCAACCCCCACGGTGTTCATGCAATGGGCGAAAGCAAACGGCGCGTCTAAGGCAATGGATGGGCTTGGGATGTTAGTCGAGCAAGCCGCTGAATCTTTTTTTCTTTGGCGCAAGGTTCGGCCGCAGACGGCGCCCGTGATGGCAAATCTGCGTGCGCAGATGGCGACCCTAGCCACCTGACGGCGATTGATCTGACGGAACAGATAAAATTTTTTCTAAGCCTTCAACCTAAAAAAGGTAGTTGGAATCGACTGCAATAATTTTGAGGTTCCCGTGAGACAGCATGACATTTTGCAGCGATTTTTATTTGAGGACACTGGCGTACGCGGCGTCATGGTGAGCCTTGATGCAACGTTGCGTGCGGTGCTTGATCGCCATGACTATCCGCCTGCCGTTCGTGGTCCGCTCGGCGAAGCGATGGTTGCTGCGGCGCTCTTAGGTTCGACCATTAAGTTTGAGGGTTCACTGATTTTGCAGGTTCAGGGCGAAGGCCCCGTACACATGCTCGTGGCGCAATTTACCAGCGACGGACATTTGCGCGGGCTTGCAAGATGGCGGGGCGACCCGGAACAAATGGATGCGGAACGTTTATTCGGCGACGGAAGATTGGTGATTACCATCGAGCCCGGCAAGGGCAAAGAGTCGTATCAAGGCATTGTATCCCTCGAAGGCACGCAACTGGCCAACTCCATCGACACCTACTTCGCCCTTTCAGAGCAATTACCAACTCGCGTCTGGTTGGCTGCGGATGGTGCTCGCGCCGTGGGGATGCTTATCCAAGAGTTGCCGCGTGACGAGCCAGACCCTGAAGCCTGGAACACGGTTGTGCATCTAGCATCAACGGTCACGTCGCGAGAATTATTGCAATTGCCCGCAACCGAAATTCTGCATCGTCTCTTTCATGAGGAGGACGTGCGCATATTTGAACCCGAGCCTTTAAGCTTCCGCTGTACCTGTTCGCGTCAGCGCATTGAAGAAGTGCTCGTCGCGTTAGGTTATGACGAGGTGCATGAAACCTTGCAAGAGCAAGGCGCCATTAGCGTGGATTGCGAATTCTGCAATCAACATTATGAGTTTGACGCGGTGGATGTCGAGGTGTTATTCGCTGCTGCGACCGCGCCGGTGGTGCCTACGACACGGCACTGACCTAACGCGTTCCGTTATTTCCGTACAGTTTCTTGTGGCGGCTACAGGCAAAAAAAAGCCGACACCTAAACTCAGGTGTCGGCTTTTCTATTTTCCTCGCTTAGATGCTAGTTTAGCTTGCTGCGCCCGTTTACGATGCGGCGACGAGCTAGCCAAATGCCCGGTATCATTAAGGTTAACCAGTCTAAGGCGCCTGCTGCAGGTGCTTGCGTTGAGGTGCTGCTAGCTTTGTTTGCCGAGGAACTTGGTGGGTTTGTGTTGCCCTTAAGTGCATCGTCATCAACTGCCTCGCCCGTCGCCAGAAAGTCGGCGATTAGCTGAATATCTGTTGCAGGCAGTCCTGCCACATCGACATGTTGAGCCGCATATTCTTGGAAGGCTGCTAAGATGTCTGCAGCCGATTCGCCGACAATGTTCGGTGCACCACCGGCAATGCCCACTCCCCCTACGCCATGGCAGGATTCGCAGTTGGCAACGAACAAGGTAGCGTCCACGATAGTAGCTGGCATTGCGAGATAAGTAGCAATTTCCTGAACTTCTGCCGGGGTCAACGCTAATACACCTGCATGCACAGGATACTCAGCGAACGCTTCGAGAATGTCTGCCGCATCCTCACCGACAATATTCGGTGCGCCCCCGACAACGCCTACTCCCGCTGGGCCGTGGCAGCCAGAGCAGTTGTCGTCAAACAACGTTTGGCCTGCAGTGGGGGTGACGGTGGGTGGTGCGGCAGTAATGTTGGCTGTTGCCGTAGCCGTTCCCGTAAGCCCTGCATTATCAGTGACTGTCAGCGTGATAGCGAATGCGCCTGCTGTGGCGTAAGTAACGGAGGGCGCTGCTATGGCAGAAATTGTGCCATCGCCAAAAGTCCATGCGTAACTAACGATAGTGCCATCCGCATCGCTTGAGAGCGCACCACTCAGCATCAGCGGTGTACCTACGGTTCCCGTGAAAGTAGGTCCGCCAGTAATTACCGCAACAGGCGCAGCGGGCGTTCCGGCAGCGCTAATGGTGATGGGGAGTGTTGTAAGGGTTGTGGCCGCCGCGCTATCGGTGACTGCCAGGCTAACGGTATACGGGCCGGCGGTAGCAAAGGTATGCGACGCCATGAGACCCGCAACCACTGGCGTACCATCACCAAAATCCCAGGAATATTGCAGCGTGCTGAGGGCACCGTCAGGATCATTAGAGCCTGTAGCGTCGAAGTTAATGGCCATGCCAGCCACGCCTGTGGCGGGTGCTAGTGGGGCTGCGATGACGGCTATGGGGGGTAGGTTTGGAGCGGGAGCGGCGGGGGTTATTGTAACCACGTATTGAGCCAAGGCAGTTTCATCACCAGTCTGGCCAGCAGGTGGAACGGTAGGTGGAATGGTGACCACGTTGTCATTCGTAGATAACCCGGCGGCAAAGAGCGTGGCTGTGCCAGGCGTCGCGGGCGCTGTCCAATCAAAAATGAAGGAGACAGAGCCCATGACCATTGGTTTAGGGAGGTTGTGAATCACCTCACCCGGAGCTCCTCTGCCGCCTGCTCCAACGCCTATTGCTGACAGCCTGGTGAAAGCTGGTTCTGTTATGACAAAAGTACCGGCTTTTGCGGTGCCGACAATGGCCGCGATATTAATTCCTCCAGCGATGCCAGGTCCGCCTGTTAAAGTTGCGGTATAACTACCTGTTGCGCCTGCCACCAAAGTGATTGGCCCGGCAATGGTTAAAGTAGGCGGTATTGCTCCTGCTGTTGGTAAATGGCAGCCTATGGCACAGGTGGATGGGCCTGCCGCTGTGATAACAGACCCTGTTCTACCAGCCCTGCCGTCAACTTCAGCAAACGCACTTTCAAAAGTTACAAAAGTAGTTGCTGAAAGAAA
>JANPPH010000450.1:0-6271 GCA_031428395.1 Gammaproteobacteria bacterium | reverse complement strand
GACTCGACCTGCATAGCCTCCGTATCAATGATGGCGATGTCTTGGGATACAGCATTTGTCACATACAGCTTCTTACCGTCGGCGGAGATCGCCAAGGCTTTCGCCCATTGGAACTGACCCAGTTGAATCGTCTTGATTACCTGCAAATCCGTGGCATTCAACACCACCACTCGATTCGACTCCGACCGCACTGTCGACGCACCCAGCGCGACGTATAAACGATCGCCAGATGGGCTTAAGACCAGGTCTTCTGGGACAGCGGAGAAAGATGGCGATGACAACCCCTCGACACCGGCGCGACTAAACGCCGTGACGCGCTTCAGCTTCCCAAATGCAGCCACATAGACGGTTTGGTCGGCGCTCAACACCACATCCTTCAATTGAAAGCCTGGCGCATTGAGTACAGCGCTCACCGCGAAAGTCGTCGTATCTAGCACATAGATCTGACTGTCGTTGTGAGCGATGAAAAGACTTTTTCCGTCAGCCGTCAGCTTTAACCGTTCGGCCAATATTACGGGGGCTTTGTCATCAATGGCAGCACCGGGCACAAAGTTGAGCGACGTCAGCGTGGTGGCATCCAATACATGAATCCCGTAAGGTTTCGCTGCCCCGACATAGAGGCGATTGCTGGCCTCATCTACCGCTATGCCTTGCAAAGAATCCAAAATAGTTTTGCGCACAATCACTGTATTAGTAGTGGTATCCGACACTCGCACTTCACTAGAACCAAGATCCGTCACATACAATTTTGTGCCAGAAGCGTTCAATACTAACGCGAAAGGCGAGTCGCCGCCTGGAACGCGCGCAACAACCTCTTTGGTTTCCACATCCATCACCACAACACCTGTGCTGGCTGTGCTATAGGTATAAGGCGAAGCTAAGCTTGGGCCGGACCACAACGAGGCTACGGCTAATACCATAAATAGTTTTTTAACAGAAATTGCTTTGGCGCACGCACGTGGATAATACATAGTTAATTCCCAATATTTTTTTTATCGTGCAGCAATAGCACGTAGTCATTCTAAGCAAGTGTGAATCGTTTTCTGACCGTGGGCAAACATTATTGAAACAATAGCGCAGACCTAAATGCTCAATGGCGCGAGCGCTATTATAAGCGCTGGCGACTAAATCTCTACAACCGCAACACAACGCAGTACGCATGTCCCTTGTTTTCTCGGATCAATGTATCGGACTGTTCAATCCCCCGGCAAGGTGATACTCAATAATGCCCCGCCCAAAGCGCTGCGTTCAATTTTCAATGTGCCCGAGTAAAGTCTTGCTATGTCTTGAACTATGGCGAGTCCGATTCCATGGCCCTGAATCGATTCATCGGCGCGGACGCCACGGCGTAATACTTTTTCCTTCATGTGCGCAGGAACGCCTGGGCCATCGTCTTCGATCTGCAACAATAGGCCTGAACGCCTTTCGCCGGGTAAAGTTTGAACGGTGATATTGATCTTAAATGCACACCATTTAAAAGCGTTGTCGATAATATTGCCGAGTAGTTCTAGTAAATCGCCTTCATCGCCGTAAAACAGGGCACCCGGATCTGCCGCAACACTGACGATAATTTTTCTATCTGTGTGAACTTTGTTAAGCGTTTTAATAAGACGTCTTACCGCGGGTTCGACCGATACGGGTGTCACTAACGTTGTGCGACCTGAGCTCGCGGCACGGCGGAGTTGGTATTCAACGATTTGACTCATGCGGTCTACTTGTTCTTGCACAGAGGCCTTAAGTTGCTGCGGTGATTTATCGCCTTCAACATCTCCTTGAAGAATCGCGAGCGGGGTTTTTAGACTATGCGCAAGGTCATCCAAGGTATGGCGGTAACGTTCCAGGTGTTCGCGTTCATGACGGATTAAGGCGTTCAGATTGGTCGTCAGGCGTCGTAATTCTTTGGGGTAAGTACCTTCTAACTGTGTCGCTTTGCCCGCTTCTATCGCTGCCAGATCATCGGCGGCGCGCCGCAACGGCGATAATCCCCAGCGCAATATTATCCCTTGCACCAATAACAACAGGAGCGCGACACCGCCTAACCAACCCCATAAATTACGCCGAAAACCGCTTATCTGCGCATAGGTGCTTTCCAGCCCCTCGGCGACGCTGAACGTGTACGCGCGTTGGACGCCGCGCACATCCCACGCTAAACCGAAACTGTATGCGTAGACCGGCGCATGGGTCGAGGTGGTGACTAATTCAAAGCGATTAGCACCGCGTGGAAGGCCGGGTTTAAATGGTATGGACAAACCGACCATCGAAGGAGATTGCCAGACTTGCGCGCCGAGTTGCGTACTAATTTGGGCGTATAACCCAGAGCCGGGAACCGAAAAACGCGCTTCGGCGAGTGTGCCGGTCATGCGTATGATGCCGTCCTTGCCTAATTCGCTGGCAGCGATCAACGCATATATCTGTGTTTGCAGTCGATCTTTCATCGCTGTTTGCACGCTCACGCGGAAGGCCTTGTCGAGCGTCCATCCAGTTAGTCCAAGAAAGGCGGCGAGCACGATGGTCGCGGTCAGCAACAGTCTCGCGCTTAAGGACATCATTAGCTCTTATTCGCAGCCAAGGTAAAGCGGTAACCTCTCCCCCGCAGTGTTTCGATGGGGTTAAGCTCGCCATTGGGATCTAATTTTCTGCGTAGGCGGCGCATGAAGACTTCGATAACGTTGCTGTCTTTATCGTTATCTTCCTCGTAGATATGTCCGGTAAGTTCGGTTTTGGAGACAACTTGACCGGCGTGCAATACCATGTATTCGAGTACTTTGTATTCATAGGCCGTTAACTCGATCACATCACCGTGCAATTTAACCGCTTGGGTCGACAAATCAAATTCCAGCGGCCCGCACTGAAGGACCGACCCCGCCCACCCTGCAGCGCGGCGTAACAAGGCCTTGGCGCGGGCAATGAGTTCCTCGACGTGCACGGGTTTGACGACATAATCGTCTGCGCCTGCTTCCAAACCTTCCACTTTTTCCTGCCAGCGACCACGCGCGGTAAGAATCAAAATCGGAAAACGTTTCCCATCGGCACGCCAACGCTTAATGACTTCAATCCCAGACATTTTGGGCAAACCTAAATCGACGACGGCTAAATCGATGGGATATTCTATGCCTCGAAATAAAGCCTCTTCGCCATCTACGGCGATATCAATGGCATAACCCTCGTTTTTGAAACGCAGCGCTAATTGATCGCGCAACACTTGCTCGTCTTCAACGATTAAAACGCGCATTGTATTTACTCTTCGGCGACCGAGCCGCTGGTTACATCGACGATAAACACTTTCACTTTACTGTTTGGTGTGAGAATTTTAATGCGGTAGACACGGCGCTCATTAGCGAGCTGCTCTTCGGCGGATAACACGCGGCCTTGCGTGATTTTACGTACTTTGGCGGTGGCCTCATCCAGGCTGAGCGCTTGGGCCTGAGCTACTATTATGGCGGTGGCCGCACTCCCGGGGGTTGGGCTGGTCGAAAATATACCAGCCATCAGCAATGTTACAACAGCGATATTGATGTAACCACGGCAACCATGGAGCGTTTTTTTCGTAATCCTCGTCGTGCCGTACATCGCGTATGGAACCCCGCCCTGTTTTCTGTGCTAAAAAACGCAACGATAGCGTTATTCGGCCTTTAGGTACACCCCTGTGTGAATTTAACCCATGGGTTTAACCCCCGTTTGAGAGGAGTGTACCTGGCGACGGCGCTTGGTTTTTAGTCATCAACAAAGATCGAAACCTTGATTCGCACTTGGTCGCCGGGATCATGATCCATCTGGGTGGTATGGGTTTCGCCGCGATAGCGGTATGTGACATAGTATCCGCTAACTCTGCGCTCTTCGCGGTATTCATTGTCGGTGCGACAACGCTCTTCCGTCACTGCCCGCGTACCACCGCCACCTCGGCTCACATCATTACCGATGGATCCGCCTAATAGTGTCCCTGCTATGGTCATGGCATCTTTACCACGACCCTCGCCAAATTGGTTGCCGACAACACCGCCTACGATGCCACCCAAAATCGTTCCGGTGGCGGAGCTGCTTCTCCGTTCATAACGCACTTCTTCCCAACAGCTTTGACGCGGAATCCTATGCGTAACGCGCTCCATGATGGGCTCAACGGCGATGACCGTAGCATAAGCGTATCGCTCGCGCACAATCTCAGGGCGCTGGTAGTGCTGGTGCTTATAGTGATTCTTGAAGTGGTGCTTGTTTTTGTGTTTGTAGTCATCGTCGTCGTCGTCAGCAAGGACGAACGAGCTGCTGAGCAACAATCCCAGCGCCACTATGCAGATGTTGCGTTTCTTGGTATTCATGGTCACCCTCCTTACTCCAATTTTTCTAACGATTTCAGCTTAACGCGTCTTGCATGAACGGATGCTGAATGGAACTGGCGGGAATTTCTTGGAATTGCAGGGAGATAGACCTAAAAATGCCGCGGCCTGGGGAGGAGTTGGACCTCGTCCAGGCCGGGATAGACCAAAAAGAACTAGATGTTATTGCGCGATGGAAAGGATGAAATCAACGAGTTTGCCGATATCATCGTCCGGAACTCGCGGCGAGTACGGAGGCATGGGGACGCCACCTGTGACCTCAGTCCAATTACCCTTACCGCCCGCCTTCACTTTAGTAATCAAAGCGGTGCGGGCATCTGCGTTACCCTTGTACTTGGCTGACACATCTTTCCATGCCGGGCCAACCACTTTCTTCTCTACGCTATGGCAGGCTAAGCAACCGCTTTTCTTCGCTAATTCCAAACTTGCCGTAGCATCGGGATTAGCACTTGCTATGCTACCAGCAGCCATTAACACCATACCCAGTACTAAGGCCTTACCTTTCATCGCATATCTCCTATTAGACATTTTCGCTGTGCCCCTTTTTTTATTCGGGACGCTTTGCTGCACTGACGACTGTAGAATAACGTGAGGAAGCTGAACGCGGGCTGAATGGCAGGCTACTTCTGATGCGCGAGTAATTCTAACTGTTTTTGCAGACGTTTTGCCGATACGGGCATCACAGTTTTTAATTCCTGTGCAAACAACGATACCCGAAATTCTTCAATTAACCAACGATAATCTTGCCAGGCATCGTGGTGTTTGGCATTCGCTGGGCCGTTTATATAGCTTGCCCAAAAAGGCGCTATTTGAGATAGGCCAGCTTGGTCGCGCAGTGCTGCCGTGGCGAGTTTTTTTAAGCGCAGATCGACCGCTTTTAAATAACGCGGGTAGTGTTGCAACCAAGCATTAGGGGTTTGCGTCAGGAATCCTGGATAGATAAGCTGACTGAGTTGCGAGCGAACATCGGCGAGAGCGGCTTTATTTGTTGATAGCGTGGAGTTATCCAACTGTTGCATAACAGTGCGATATTCAGCCATGACACGTTCGAGCAACCGCGATAGCTCTATTGCGAGCGGGAAAAACTGTTGATTGGCTTGTTCCATTTTCTGTGCAAATTCTTCTGCTTTGCGAATGACAGCAGGATCGCCGCCCAATGCACGATCCGCTACAGCCATAAAAAAATCTTCTTTCAATGCATCGCTTGGGCCATAGGTGAGAAAATAGAGACCGGCTTGTTGTAGATGAGGCAAGTTTTTTTCTAGATATTTCCATTTGCTTGCAGGCATCTGAATCAGAAAAAGCCGTCGCACCCCGCCGCGGTGTGCCAGACGTGCTTGATCGGAAGAATCAAAACCGACCAAGGCCACCGACTGCCCTTGATCTTCCAAAGCAGGGTACACGGCGACGTCGAGTCCTGAATGCGTAATACGTTGCACATCAGGAATATCACCACACGTCCAACCGGTCAAACCCGTTTGCTCAACTTTCGTCTGCACCAATGAGGAAAATTGCGCCGTGGCAGTTGCCTTCCATTGATCTTGCAGCACGGCAAAATCTCGCCCTGCAGCTAACACTGCGCCCCTAGCATCAATGATTTTAAAGCGCATAAGCAGATGCGCCGGAAGATTTTGTGGCCGCCAAGCATCTTGCGGCACACTTACGCCGGTCATTTTGCTTAAGAACGCTGCCAATGCTGAGAGGAGCGAATCGTCGAGGGGACGCAATGCCGCAAAACAGGCATCGGCAAAGGTGGGCACTGGCACAAACGCGCGACGCACGCTTCCAGGTAGAGACTTTATTAGAAACAGAATTTTTTCGCGCAATAAACCTGGCACCAACCACTCAAAACGAAAGGGCGTAAGCTGATTGACGAGGTGTACGGGAATGATTGCAGTGACACCATCCGCTTCATGGCCAGGTTCGAAGTGATAGTCGAG
>JANPPH010000449.1:0-2105 GCA_031428395.1 Gammaproteobacteria bacterium | reverse complement strand
GCGGAAGAAATGGAAGCCCTGTTGCCGTGGAATTTGCATGCACTGGATTTAATCAGCGAAATGGCAACCTGAATAGGTTGGGGTTGATGGAGCGCTTACAGTTCCTCAATGTGATTCGCAATTTCGCTACCTCGAATTATTCGCATAAAACGTTCTTTCCGCCCAGGTTAATTGATCATGTCACCCGAAAAAAACAATAATACACCGAGAAATGTTGGTACAACCGGCAATGACGGGCGCAATGCCATGGAGATATAGTCTTGCCAAACAAGCAAAGGCACCCTTCGATAAGGCATCGCTCTAATGAACTAGGATCTACAGATGCCACTTTTTTGCTTAATTTAACGACAAAAATTCCAATGCTTGCGAGGTGGTTGTCTGATAAAATTTTTTTGCTGGGTGAACGTCCCGATAGTAGAGTAACAGGGCATAGCGGTCAGTAGCGCGACAGTGTGCGCCTAGAAGTGGTTTGCCTGATTGGTTTGTATAATGCTAATAATTGATGGTATGAGAGGTCGTCGTTATGGGTGCGCAGTGGAAAACAAAAATCAAAGAAGCAGCGGCTCACTCGAAGGGTCGAGTCTTCACTAAGCTGGCCAGAGAAATCATGGTGGCAGCGCGCGCTGGCGCCGATCCGGATATGAATTCACGGTTGCGCTTGGCGGTTGATCAGGCGAAGAAAGCCTCTATGCCCAAAGAAACGCTCGAAAGAGCAATCAAAAAAGGCGCGGGCCTGGTGGACGAAGGCGTGACCTATGAAAAGTTGATTTATGAAGGTTTTGCGCCGCACCAAGTTCCCGTCATCGTGGAGTGTTTAACGGATAACGTGAACCGGACTATCTCAAATGTTCGCACGCTGTTTCGCAAGGGGCAGTTGGGTGCTTCCGGTTCGGTAGCCTGGAATTTTGACTACCTAGGAATGATCGAGGCGACACCCCAAGCAACCAATGCAGACCCCGAAGTAGCCGCCATCGAGGCTGGGGCTCGCGATTTGGAACCCGCTGAAAACGGCGCAACGCTGTTTCTCACCGACCCTGTCGATCTGGATGCTGTGAGTCGCGCATTGCCCAACTTTGGATTCGTCGTGCAATCGGCGCAATTGGGTTACCGCTCAAAAAGCCCCATGACACTTAGTGATGAGGAACGCGCCGACGTTGAGGCATTTCTCGAAGCCATTGACGCCGATGATGATGTGCAAAATGTCTATGCGGGGCTCGCCGATTAGACCCAGATTTTCCATTAGCACTCTACTGCGGCTGCACAACGCACTGAATCTGCGCCGGGGGTTCGCATGTCCCATGCGCCTATGCCCGCCTCCTGTTTAACGCATCGGAGGCGCAATTCTGCGCACCCGACCTGGCATAAGCCCCTAACTCCAGCCTATGCTTCTTTTATCGCTCAACACGAACAAAGCCGGAATTGCCTACACCCACAGATGCTACAATGCCAGGCATGATTCTGATGCAGCAATTTGAACACCATCGTGGGCATCGCTTTGATGCCCTTCCAGCAACGCGTTCAAGCTGGAGCGCGACTAAGTCTCGCGCTTCCGAAGGCGGGGAATCATGATCGGAAAACTCAGAAATATCGGAAAAAACTCGCAAGAAATGCTTGCGGCGGCGGGGATCGACACGGAAGACCAGCTACGCGCGAAAGGCTCGGCGGCGGCTTTTGTTGCCGTAAAGCACGCGGGGTTTACGCCAACATTAAACCTTTTGTGGGCAATCGAGGGCGCCCTGACCAACCGTGATTGGAAGGAAGTCGCAAAAAATGAACGTCTCTCCCTTCTCGCTCAGGTTGAAACACTGGAGGACGAGGCGCAACAGTGAACATGTCCTCAAGATAGTTGTCGTCAGGGGCGGGATTGGCGTCTCGGACGGTCTACTATCCCAGCGCAAATCTAGTCTGCCGGTCTCATCTGCGGAGAAAACCGGCAGGCTAAATTGACCCTGCACCGCTTAATACCTAACTCTGATCCCACATTTTTAAAATACAAAGAATCGACACACAAAAAGGCGGTGGCGTCGCTGGTGCGAGCCAATAGCAATTAAACCCAGATTATCCATTAGCACTCTACTGCGGCTGCACAACGCACTGAATCTGGG
>JANPPH010000448.1:0-3597 GCA_031428395.1 Gammaproteobacteria bacterium | reverse complement strand
GCCGCAGTAGAGTGCTAATGGAAAATCTGGGTTCAACTACGTTAACGGGTTTTGACATATCAAACTCCTTTTTGAATTCTGCGGCGGTAAGTGGCAGAGTGTATATAAAGTCCGAATTAAAGTTTTTTACCCGCGGTCCGCTATAGTTATTTCGTCTTATCCGATTTAAGGAGAGGTTTCCCTCATGGAGTATAGGCTAGACTTAGCTCAAGCACTTTATGCAATGCAACAAGCGCCGATAGGAATTTTGGCGGTTTCATCGGATAACCAAATTATTTTTGCCAACAACTGCTTGCGCCAATTTTTGAGCCTTGATAACAACGCCCTCGAAGGGCAAAATTTTGACGCGTTGCCGCAAGCTTATCTCAAGGCAATAACGGAATCACGGGATAATGTCTTGTTGCCCGGCGACGATACGCACCCGTCGCGATGCCTGCGTCTGTGGCAACATGCGGGAGGCTCGTCGGCGCGTTTATATTTTAGTGTTGATGCGAGTGAAGAACATCAATTGCGTGAGGAACGCGAACGCTTAACGACTGAACTGTCTAACCTCACAACTCGCGATGCAGAAACAGGTTTACCCAATCGCACTTCGTTACTTGAATCGCTCGAACCGTTAATTTCACGCAGCCGTCGTTACAATAATCCACTTACCATTATCCGATTAAAAATAGATAACGCTGCGGGTTACGATCCACTGTTTGGCGCTGGAAGTCAGAAACAGGCTTTAGTTGCCGTGGCGCGCCTACTTAAAGATCAACTGCGCTGGGCTGATATCGTCGGTCGCTGGGAAGATGATGAATTTTTACTGATTTTACCTGAAACGCCGGAAAGCGCTGGCGCGGCTTTGCGTGACAAAATAACCGCGCGGGTAGCGGAATTGGACATAGTATCGCCTAAAGGCAGCAAATTCCGCCCACAACCACGCTGTGGGATTGCTTCATGGACCAAAGGGGATGACGCAAAGAAGCTTCTACAACGTTCCCTAACGGACATTTAGCGATTGGTAATATGGAGGCACGCCCCGGTGGCCGCCTCCATATCAGCTAGAATCTCTCTCGAGCGCGACGCACCGCCGCACGGACTTGCTCTGGCGCAGTGCCGCCAAAGTGAGCGCGCGCCGCGACGGACCCTTCCAAGGACAATACGTTAAATACATCTTGGTCAATGATGGGCGCGAAGGCATGCAGCTCAGATAATTCCATCTTCTCCAGATCTTTTTGCTTTTCAACCCCGTAGCGCACCACTTTGCCGACAATTTCGTGCGCATCGCGAAACGGCACACCTTTGCGTACCAAATAATCAGCAAGATCCGTCGCCGTGGAAAAGCCTTTGCGCGCTGACTCGGCCATATTGAAGCGCTTCACTGCGATGTGGGGGATCATGTCGGCGTAAACCCGCAACGAACCTTTTACGGTATCATCCGCATCGAACAACGGTTCTTTATCTTCTTGATTATCTTTGTTATAGGCCAAAGGCTGGCTTTTCATTAATGTCAGCAACGCCACCAAAGAGCCGTTAACGCGGCCGGTTTTGCCGCGTACCAATTCCGGCACGTCGGGATTCTTTTTCTGCGGCATGATAGAGGAGCCCGTGCAAAAGCGATCAGGCAACTCAATAAAGTTAAACTGCGCTGACGACCACAAAATCAGCTCTTCGGAAAAGCGCGACAGATGGGTCATCAATAAGGCAGATGCCGCCACAAACTCGATGGCGAAATCTCGATCACTCACCGCATCGAGCGAATTTTCTGAGATCGCATCAAAACCCAAGAGACCGGCTGTGTATTGTCGATCAATGGGATAACTCACGCCAGCCAGAGCGCCTGCACCCAATGGCATGACGTTAACGCGCTTGCGGCAATCCCTAAATCGTTCTTGATCGCGTACTAGCATTTCAAACCAAGCCATCATGTGATGGCCAAATGTGATCGGTTGCGCCACCTGCAAATGCGTAAAACCGGGCATGATGGTGGCTGCTTCACGCTCGGCAAGATCGACTAGTGCCTGTTGTAGACGCCGAATTTCGTCTGAAATTGCATCAATTTCGTCGCGCAAATAAAGGCGTATGTCGGTGGCTACCTGGTCATTTCGCGAACGCCCAGTATGCAGCTTCTTGCCCGTGATACCGATACGATGAGTCAATCGCGACTCAATGTTCATGTGCACATCTTCAAGAGCGACAGACCAGGCGAAATCACCCCGATCAATGTCGATGCAGATTTCTTCAAGACCCGCCACAATCGCCCCACACTCCGCCGCCGTCAACACCCCAACATGCGCCAACATCTGGGCATGGGCAATGGAACCCTGGATGTCGTAGCGATAGAGCCGTTTATCGAAATTTACCGAGGCGGTAAAGGCCTCGACAAAAGCGTCGGTGGCCTCGGTAAAACGTCCTGCCCAAAGTTTTTGATTTGCGTCATCGTTCGCCATATACTGCCTTATTCGCGATTTTTCAAAAGTATAACAAAGTCGGCGCGCAGTAAGCCTCTGAAATTTGCCTCCGGGCGCTTGCTACGCTTAAGACATGAGTAAGAATAGGTCTAAAATCCGTTCGAGCTGTGCTGGCAGGATTGGGACTTACATGTCAAGGTAGCGATTTCCGACCGCCCAGCGCCGCTGCGACGTTTTATGAATACCCTGCAGGCTCGGCCGCACTCGTGCGATTTTCAATTCTTAATTTATAAACTGATACCATGCCCGACAATATTATCCGCATTGCCACCCGAAAAAGCCCCCTCGCCCTTTGGCAAGCTTACTTCGTACGTGACCGTTTGCTAGAGATCCACCCCCATCTCTCCGTGGAACTGCTTAAGGTCACTACCGAAGGGGATAAAATCCTGGATACACCGTTGGCCAAAATAGGCGGCAAAGGCCTTTTCGTTAAAGAATTGGAAAACTGCTTGCTTGACGGCCGCGCCGATATCGCCGTGCATTCCATGAAAGATGTACCGGTGGAGTTGCCTGAGGGATTGCATTTACCCGTTATTTGCGAACGCGAAGACCCGCGCGATGCCTTTGTCGCCAATTCCTTTTCTGATCTACAATCACTGCCACACGGCGCGCGGGTGGGCACTTCAAGCTTACGCCGGCAATGCCAATTGCACGCCTACAGACCCGATCTAAACATCTCGAGTTTGCGCGGCAACGTCAACAGCCGCTTGATGAAGCTCGACCGTGGCGATTATGACGCCATCATCCTGGCTTGTGCAGGCCTGATACGCCTGGGTATGGGCGCGCGGATCACGCAAAATTTGCCCACCCAAGTCAGTCTGCCTGCCATCGGCCAAGGCGCAGTGGGTATTGAATGCCGCAGCAATGATGCTCGGGTAAATGCCTTGATCGCGCCACTGGGCAGCCATAACACTGCAATCTGCGTAACCGCTGAGCGTGCACTCAATAAGCGACTCTCGGGTGGCTGCCAAGTGCCTATTGCGGGTTTCGCCGAACTCGCTGACGGTCAATTACATATGCGCGCCTTGGTTGGCAAGCCCGATGGTAGCCACATCATCCGCGGCGAGATTTCTGGTCGAGCCGAAGCCGCCGCCACGCTGGGCACAACGCTCGCCGACGATTTATTATCACGCGGGGCAGG
>JANPPH010000447.1:0-4117 GCA_031428395.1 Gammaproteobacteria bacterium | reverse complement strand
CTGCCATTATCCAGTATATCGCCGATTTGCGCCCTGACGCAGGACTCGCGCCGAAACCCGGGACACTGGAACGCGTACGCCTGCAAGAACATCTGAACTTCATCGCGTCGGAATACCACAAAGCCTTCGCGCCACTCTTCTCGTCTGATACTTCCGAGGCCACAAAAGCCGCTGCTATCATTAACATCGGACATCGGCTCGATTATTTCGAGCAGATTTTTGCCGATGGGCGCGCTTATCTCTTGGGTGATACCTTTTCCGTAGCAGATGCTTATCTCTTTGTTATCTCGAACTGGACAAAACCAACAGGCATCAGCCTCGATAAACGGCCTAATGTCTCGCGTTTTGTTACGCATGTCGCCAGTCGCGAGAAAGTGAAGGAAGCGATGCGCGCGGAAGGTCTGCTTTGAGTTTGCATTTAACAACAATTTGGAGGTTTACTATGAGAAAAATGTTAGCTGTTTTGGTATTCGCTGCCCTACCCATGGCCAGCATCGCCGCACCCGAGTCTTATACCATTGATTCGTTACACACCTTCCCCAACTTCACCATCAATCACTTGGGCTTTTCCACCATGCATGGCCGTTTCGGTAAGACCACCGGCAAACTCACCTTCGATCGCGAAAAAGGCACGGGTACGGTAGAGGTGGTCATTGATGCCGCCTCGGTGAATACCGGTTTTGAAAAACGTGACGATCATCTGCGGTCGCCGGATTTTCTCAACGTGAAGGAATTCCCGGAGATCACCTACAAATCCACCAAGGTGGTGGTCAACGCAGATAAGTCCGCAGTGGTGGATGGCAATCTAACGCTGGCCGGGGTCACCAAACCGGTGCGCCTCACTGTCAAGCGCATGAATTGTGCCATCAATCCAATGGATCCGAAGAAAGAGGCGTTCGTTTGCGGCTTTGATGCCGAGACCAAGATCAAGCGCTCCGATTTCGGCGTCAAATTCGCCCTGCCTTTGGTGGGAGATGACATGCCCATCAGCCTCGCAGTGGAAGCCCTGCGCGATACCAAGTAATTTGAAGATGAATCATCCGCTGGGCGGGAACAGGTCAAGACAGCGAATTGCGCCAGACTCAACACCTCGGGTCGCAGACTGGGTCAATGTTAAGTGTGCGGATTTCCGCTGAGTAATACCGTACCCGAGAATGCCCAGTGGGGCGTAGCACTGGGTGATCCCATGAGCGGACTAGTGTCATGACTCGGAAATATCAAGACAAATGAATCGGATGGATTTTGAGCGGGGCAAGGCGCGAGGAGGCGCCATAGCACATTAATCCCCCAGGCGCACAGTTACGACGCAAACAACCATATGTTCCTATCAATTTATGCCGTATTCAAATTGGAGTGTCTCAATGTCCAACACAAAATAGACTACTTTGGAATACGAGCGAAGCTCTTTCTCAAAGCAACCCGACAGGCGTATTCAGAACTTCAGATTTTGCGAGCTGCGTAACATCAGATAGTAATATTTAGAGTTGTATTCTAATGTCCGTCGGCGTCCAAAGTAGGAAAAAACATGAAAAGCTATATCGAATGGATTATAAAGTACCGCGTTGCCGTCATTGGACTAACCATAATAATTACGGTGCTGGCCGTTTTTCAGGCTCGCAGCATCAATCATCTCGATCCCAGCACGATGATGCCTCAGTCTCATCCCTATGTATGACCAGTACCCTGGTGGAAGAGGTTTTCGACTCGAAACATGTGGTGGTGATTGGCATTACACCCAAGCAAGGGGATATTTATCAACCAGTAGTATTGGAAAAAGTGCAGCGCATAACAGCCGCTTTTCTCCAGGTGCCGGGAGTGGTTAAGGAAAACCTGCTAAGTCTTTCAGCAAAGCGCGCTAAAAATATTGCTGGTACGACGGACGGCCTTGAAGTCAAAGGCTTGTCTTACCACTGGTTACGGCCGTCCTCGCAGTAGTTTGGGGGGTCAGCGCTAACACCGTAGAGTGACTACGCCTCCGGCTATATTCAATTTTTCTCGCACTATTCAACACCTTGCACGCCCGCAGTGGAGGTCTAATGGAAAATCTGGTTTATAAATTGGGATATTTATCACAAAAATAAGCTTGAACTCCATAAAATTTGGGCGTATTGTCCCAAACAGGTGGTGAGAAAGTCTTATTGAAAGCCTGTTACAACACTCAAACTACGGAGTACCCGATGAAAAATTGGTCAACAATTCGTAACACTCTTTTATCTGTGTCGACATTGGTTGCGGTCGCTTCTTGCGGCGGGGACAGTGGCGGCGGCACGCCCCTTAGCGGTGCAAGTGCTAAGGCAGTTTCTTCTGGCGTAATGCAAAAAGGCAGCGTGATTCTCAATGGCATTCACTATGAAGTACCCGCTTCGGCGTCCATCACCATCGACAATCAACTCAATCAGCCTGAATCGGCTCTACACAGCGGCATGGTGGTTAAAGTTCGCGGTACCATTAACGCCGATGGCGTCACGGGCGTAGTTGAGAAGATCGAAGCGCAAGACGAACTTCAAGGTAAAGTGGAGAGCGTCAATGCGACAGCAAACCCGAAGTCTTTGGTTGTCTTAGGCCAGACCGTGGTGGTGGACGACTTAACGCTTTATTCCAATGCGTCGAGTTTTGCAGACCTTGCTGCCAATGACTATATTGAAGTGCACGGTCAACCCGATCTCAACGGTATTATCCGTGCCACCCGGATCGAGAAATTTTCGACCGCGCCTTCGGATATTGAATTGAAAGGCACCGTGAGCAGTAAAACTACTAGTGAATTTGTGGTGCGCGGTTTGACGATTCACTACGATTCCACGACGGTCATTGGTAGCGGTTCAGTCTTCGCCGATGGCGATTATGTTGAAGTGCATCTCGATACTACAACATCGCCTTATCATGCCCTTAAAGTTGACCTTGAAGACGCCGAAGATGCCGATTTCAAACCTTCGGCGGATGACGAGTACGAATTGGAAGGCTATGTGTCAGGATTCAGCGCTCACCCCGGTAGTTTCTTCGTCAACGGTAAGGCCGTATCCACGAACACCAGTACCAAATTTGAGGGTGGGTCAGCACTGAATTTGGCTAATGATATTAAAGTGGAAGCGGAGGGTAACGCTGTCAATAATGTGTTGGTGGCTGAAAAAATTAAGTTTAAGAGAACACGCGTTAAATTGACGGGGTTAGCCACAGCAGTGGATGTGACCAACAAGACCATTACGGTGTTTGGCAAAACAGTGTTCGTGAATAGTCTCACTAAAATTGTCGCCAAACCAAATGATACCGCGTCTTTAAGTGATATTTCTGCCAACGTCGATCGTGTCAAAGTAAAGGGTTTCATTGATAGCACCGGCGCAATTATCGCCGAAGAGGTAAAGGAAACCACCGACAACAAAGATGAGATTCAGGCCCGAGTCAGCGCGGTTACTAACCAAACTCTTACCTTGTTGGGCGTTCTTGCAAATCTAAGCAGTGCGACAAAGCTAGGCGATGCTGAAGAGACACCTTTAAGTAGCGTCCAAGCCTTTTTAATAGATATCGTGCCCACCTCGGCAAGCAATGCTGGAACGCTGGTTGAACTGGAAGGGACTTATAGCGCGAGTAATAGTACGTTCACCGTTGATGAGGCAGCAATCGAAGACTAAGCGAGGAATTGTGAGGATAGAAATGGCGGCTCTCGGGCCGCCATTTTTTTTTGTCCCACTTACTTGTTATCTCTTGTGACCGCAATGAGTCAGGTCTAATCCAACGATCTTTTAGATATTGGCGTGTCTGGTTTTATTTCGCTTCTGCCATGTTGGTCTGAGTCCAAAAGCTTCTTGGCTTGGGCTAAGAGTTCGGTGAGAGTGTCGCAAATTGTTTGCGTCTGCTGTGTTTTACACGCAAGCTCAAGATTTTTTGCAGCGTTTAACAGCGGCGTAGTATAGATCGACGATGCCGATAGTTTTCGCGCTAAGTGCATAAGTGAAGAGGTGTCCCCGGCTGCAAACGCTTGCTCCAGGGCTGCGAGCTGCGACGGTAATTCCTGCAGCAACATGGACAGGACTTTATTGCGCACATCTAAGCGGCTAACAATCGCACCCTCCTCACTGCCTTCAGCATTAGTATGACGGAAAGTGTTTGAATTTTCGTCCCC
>JANPPH010000446.1:0-2110 GCA_031428395.1 Gammaproteobacteria bacterium | reverse complement strand
TAGCGAAGTTACAGGCTGAATATGTGGGATATTTAAAATTTCATGTCCATGGTATTGCGGCTTATTTTATGGATGTCCTCAATTGTTGTCAATTGTTGTGGGAAGGGCTCTATTTCCACGAAATCGAAAGCGCCTATCCCGACGAATATCGTCAATGGAAAACTGATAAATCGGGGTTCAAGCCCGAAGGTGGCGAATCCATTCACGATCTCAGTAGTCGGCTACAAGCTGAACTACAAAACATCATCAACACCCATGCTGGAAAAACTATCGCCATCGTTTCCCACGTTGGCCCCATCCGTGCCGCCGTTGCCCACGCCATGTCCATGCCCACAGAAATGTATCGTCAACTGCGCATCGACTATGCCTCACTGAGCCGCGTCGATTACGGCAAAAGCCAAAACAATCTCATCTACTTAAATTTTTCTTCTCAGCTAGTAGGCTAACGTCGACTTTTTTTGCTAAATTCTGAGGTACACTATTCTGTACCTGTACTCATAGGAGTCAGCATATGGATACCATCAGTTACACCTCACTGCGAACCAATTTATCTAAGACCATGGAAGCGGTGTGCGACGACCATGCGCCAGTCGTGATTACGCGCAAAAACGAACGCCCCGTTGTCATGATGTCCTTAGAAGACTTCCACGCGTTGGAGGAGACCGCATACTTGCTGCGAAGTCCCTCTAATGCAAAGCGCCTGCTGCAATCGACAGATGAGTTAACGTCAGGCAAAGGGTTGGAAAAGGGCATGCTTGAGTGAAATTGATTTTTGCCGAACATGCTTGGGAAGACTATTTGTATTGGCAGCAAAACGATAAAAAAATCCTTCAGCGCATCAACTTTTTGATCAAAGACATTCAGCGACAGCCCTTTGACGGAATTGGTAAGCCCGAACCCTTAAAGCACGCCCTCGCCGGGTATTGGTCTCGGCGCATAAACGAAGAACACAGAATCGTATATAAACTTGCCGACGGCAGCCTATGCATTGCCCAGCTACGTTACCACTACTAACACCACGACACGTGTTGATTGGCGCCTTAGTTTGTGCACAACTTGTTGCAAATACATCCATCATGCCATATTATGATGATAATGAAACATTTTAGCCGAACGCCATGACCTCCATTCGCTGCGCAGTACCCGAACCTCAGGCTGTTTTGTGTAAGGCCTTATTTAATACCATGGAACACTTAGGTCTGACCCAAGCCGAACTTGGGCGAATAATTGGCCTAGATCGCACCAGCATTACGCGTCTAAAGCAAAAGGGCGCTCTAAATCCTGAGAGCAAAACAGGGGAGTTAGCCACCTATGTAGTGCGTATTTTTCGCGATTTATACGCCTTAATGGGTGGTGATGCGATAGCCATCCAGCACTGGATGAAAACCCCCAATCACCATTTAAATGGCCAGCCAGATCAACTGATCCAGCAAGCGCAAGGGCTTGTCCAGGTGTTGGGCTATCTGGATGCCATGCGGGGCAAGGTTTGATTTGGCAAGCCTGTCAGGGCTTGGCTCAGGTCCGCCCACTGATCGCCACCGCAGTGCGCGTGGTGGAGTCGCAGGAACAGGTCGCCACCACAAGATTGGTTGATACCGCCGATGAACAACACCTTCTGGAACAGCTCCTTGATCGCAGCAAACCCACTCCACCGGCAGGGGCCGAGGCGTATCATTACCTGCTCTGGACTCCCTTTCGGTATCCGCCTCTCCCCTATGGCTCGCGCTTTGGTCAGCGCATGCAGCCGGGCATTTTTTATGCCTCCCTGACATTACCGACGGCTTTGGTGGAGTGCGCTTATTATCGTTTTGTGTTTTTGTCCGGCATGTCTGTACCACCGCCAGGCGAGCGCCTAACCACAGAGCACACCACGTTCGCAGCGCAGGTGGAAACGGATCGAGGGGTTGGCCTAGATGCGCCACCGTTTGATCAGTATAAAGATGTCATCAGCGACCCATCGCGATATGACTCATCGCAATTACTCGGCGCGGCGATGCGCGAAGCGGGCGTGGCCGCTTTCACTTATCGCTCAGCCCGGGATACTCATGGCGGCGTCAACATTGGCGTGTTCAGACTCAATGCCTTTAAAAGCCATCAACCCGAGAACATC
>JANPPH010000445.1:0-1653 GCA_031428395.1 Gammaproteobacteria bacterium | reverse complement strand
TACCGCCCGCTACTGGCGTCGAGGTTTGCATGGAAGTACCGGTTACCGCACGGCTCGTTACCAAACCGTCAGCGCTGCCTGCAACAATGTTCGACGTACCCTTCAGCGTCACCGTACGCGCTGCGGAGGTAATGGTTTCATCATTGGCGCGCGTCACGTCTATGGCCCAGGGTGGAGTCCCGATCGTTCCGGTGACCACATTACGCGTGAAACTACGCGTACCATTAATTATTCGACCAAATTTCTCGCACACGCTAAAGGTCATCGTCACGGTATCCCCCGTCGACGGCCCAACCGGATCAACATCGTTTTTGACCGTCGTAACACTACCCTTACCGGTATCAACTGTACCTGCGGGTGCCGTAGCAGTGGCCGGGCTACTGCAAAAGAAAACCGTTGTTGTTATCGCTTGCGCGCCGATGTTTGCCGTAAGTATTTCAGCCACTGTTTGCAGTTCTGCCGCTGCTTCCTGACGCGTCAAATCTGCGGAGGGTGCGCCATCCAACGTGCCGATCAAGCCCACAACTCCACTCGCTTTTTCTAAAGATTGCTTTTGCGTTGCAGATTGCTGAGGCGGGTTTTGCAGATCGTTATTAGTATTCGGGGTCGTTGGCGTTTCGCCGCCGCCACATGCTGTAAGCGCCAACAAACAGGCGGCCGCTACACTGTGCAATGCACGTTTTTTTGTCATTAGGCTCATCTCGATGATCCTTACCATGCGGTTATTTAGGCTTGTTGCCAAAGCTAGCAATAAAACCCCTTTTTCGATATTGGGAATTGTTCGTATCAACAAGCTCTATTGCGCAATGCCTTGCTCGTGATTTAGTTACGGATTGGCCCAACCAATGAGCTCAGAGTATCTGCATGTAATTTAAAAAAGGAAGCAGTGCTATGAACTCCGATTTCGCATTGCGCTTGCTACTGGTGGCACTGCTTATATTTCCCAGCTGGGGTTTCGCCGAGGGCCGTCTCATTCTAGAGGACGACACCGCCGTATCCGAACGCATTCTAAAATTGCTGGAAAAAGCAGCGAATCAAGAATCCGCCGCACAAGCAGACCTAGGCCTTAGCTATGTGCTCGGCGAGGGCGTCACCCAAGACATACAGGCAGGCTTAAAGTTACTTCACCAAGCGGCGCGACGTGGCGAGCTAAGCGCCTATGCAAAACTTGGCTACATTCACCGAGAAGGCTTAGGCGTGCCAAAAGACTATGTCACCGCCGCAGAATGGTTCCAACGTGGAGCAGAACAAGACGATGTGGCCAGTCAGGTCAGTTTAGCGACGCTATATCTGCATGGCGAAGGCGTCCCGCAAAATGATAATTCCGCGCTTAGTTGGTTCTCGCGCGCCGCAGCCCAAGAACACGCAAGCGCGCAAACCGGATTGGGCTATATGTACGAACACGGCAAAGGAGTTCCCCAAAACTACAGCATGGCGCTTAACTGGTATCGCCAGGGCGCCCTCCAAGGGGATGCCAGCGGCCACACCCAGCTAGCGATGCTGAATGATAACGGCCGTGGCGTAACCCGAAACTTTCACGCCGCGCGCGCCTGGTTTGAGCGCGCCGCCGAACAAGGCGATGATGTTGCTCAGCGCCACCTCGGCGAAATACATGAATCCGGCAAAGGAGTCGCGCCCAACTGGGCAATGGCC
>JANPPH010000444.1:0-2144 GCA_031428395.1 Gammaproteobacteria bacterium | reverse complement strand
GCAAGCGCAACACTTAGCGAGCAATGGATAATTAAAATCTCTCGCTGCTGAAGATAGCAAACATTTGGCTGGCCCCGGCAATGCACATGCCGTTCCAGGTCTCTGACGAGAAGGGGTTTTTTGGTTATCGTTCATTTGGTTTTAATCGGCAACATCGGCAAGGGCCCGTTTGTAAACCGTTTGTAGTTGTTATAAAGCATGCTTGACTCACTGCTGCAGCGCCGTTCCAGGTGGCAGGCATATTTCATGCCATCGAATTAAAAACTAAGTATTACATGACGTTAGGAATTTTGCGCGTGGCCTTTCTCAAAAAAATGACGAAAGTGTAAGGCGCCCCGACACCTAACTTAAGTGCTGATTTTCTCGGAAGATTCAGCAAATAATGGCTCAAATTATAACATATGTGACAACACTTTGGGCGAGGTGATTTGCGCGCGTTTATTGGCCAACAAAGACAAGGATTAACAATTGTAGTGATTTAATCCATGCTATCCTAAATGTTTTTTTTGAGACCAGTTGCGGCAGAGAGATAGGTGAGCAATGTTTAGTAAAGAAATGCATATTGCGGATTTCGATTCTGAGCTATGGCAGGCGATGGAGCACGAACGCGTTCGCCAAGAGGATCACATCGAATTGATCGCTTCCGAAAATTATGCCAGCCCCCGTGTATTAGAGGCGCAAGGATCTGTTTTAACTAATAAATATGCCGAAGGTTATCCAGGTAAGCGATACTATGGTGGGTGCGAATATGTCGACATAGTAGAACAACTCGCCATCGATCGTGCCAAGCTGCTATTCAATGCTGATTATGCCAATGTGCAGCCGCACTCAGGCTCGCAAGCCAATGCCGCTGTCTATTTTGCTTTATTGAAGCCTGGCGATACCATTCTTGGCATGAGCTTGGCGCATGGCGGGCATTTGACCCACGGTGCCAAAGTGAATTTGTCGGGCAAGATTTTTAACGCCGTGCAATATGGTGTGGATATCGAGACTGGCCGCATCGATTATGACCAAGTTGAAGTTCTCGCGTTAGAACATAAGCCTAAAATGGTTGTGGCGGGGTTTAGCGCTTATTCGCGCGTGGTTGATTGGCAACGCTTTCGCGCGATCGCGGATAGGGTCGGTGCCTACCTGTTTGTTGATATGGCGCATGTGGCCGGTTTGGTGGCTGCGGGTGTTTACCCAAGCCCAGTGCAAATTGCCGATGTCACCACCACCACCACTCACAAAACCTTACGCGGACCGCGTGGCGGCATTATTCTGGCCAAGCATAATCCTGAAATTGAAAAGAAGTTGTCCTCGCTAGTGTTCCCCGGTACGCAAGGCGGGCCTTTGATGCATGTGATTGCTGCAAAAGCGGTGGCGTTTAAGGAAGCATTACTGCCCGAGTTTAAAATTTATCAGCAGCAGGTCGTGACAAATTCGCGTGCGATGGTGGACGTCATGTTAAAGCGTGGCTTCACAATTCTCTCTGGCGGCACGGATAATCATTTGTTTTTGGTTAGTCTGATTAATAAAGGCATCACTGGCAAAGATGCGGATGCGGTACTGAGTACGGTCAACATGACCATTAATAAAAATAGCGTGCCTAACGACCCGCAGTCGCCTTTTGTCACCAGCGGAATACGAATGGGTACACCTGCGGTGACCACACGCGGTTTCAAGGAGCCGGAGGTGCGCGTGTTGGCAGACTGGATTTGTGATGTATTGGATAATCCTCGTGACGCGCAAGTTTTGACGCGCGTCAAGCAACAGGTGTTGGAAATTTGTAAGCGTTTCCCTGTCTATAGCTAAGCGGATTCTTAGCCGATGCGCTGCCCGTTTTGTAATGCCGATGATACCAAGGTCACCGATTCGCGTTTGGCCAACGATGGATTTTTGGTCCGTCGTCGGCGTGAATGCTTAACCTGCAACGAACGTTTTACGACCTTTGAATCGGCGGAATTGGTCATGCCGCGAGTGGTCAAAAGCGACGGCATGCGGCAACCGTTTGATGAAGACAAATTACGCGCCGGTATGTTGCGGGCGCTCGAGAAGCGTCCAGTAGGCATCGATGAAATTGAAGCCGCCGTAACGCATATAAAGCATCGCATGCGGGCGACTGGCGATCGCGAAGTGCCGTCAATGAAAATGGGCGAATGGGT
>JANPPH010000443.1:0-3258 GCA_031428395.1 Gammaproteobacteria bacterium | reverse complement strand
GCTGCGGTGAATGATTAAACTACCCCCATCATCCCACAATACGGCCCGATTGCGGAACCTATGGGAGGAAGATTTTGAAGCCATCCAACTACATAATCTGCGCGTTCTTTCTCCTGTCCTATTTCTTTAGATACCACTGTCAGCGCGACTAACCTACCTCTACATTACCAATCTGTAACGATCCAGCAAGGTTGTGCCCATGTTCGCTGCGTAGTCTTGTCTTTCCACGCCCGGTCTTATGCATTTAACGGTCGTGGGATGCGAGCAATTACCAGCAAACAGGAGAAACGCAAATGAATACAAGTCTGCATAGGATGCATAAATTAACGGTTGCTTCAGTTGCAATGGCCGCGCTTGTTTTGGCGGCTGTTGCACCGGTGGGTTGGGCGGGCAATAGCGTAGACCGTGGAACGCAGGGTTCGGAGACCGAAAGAAAATCCGAGCACAAAATAGTTAAGCTGACAGACGCGCGACTTAAGATTGAATTGAATGCCACTGCGGGGGACGCTGGCATTCAGGTGTTCATCGATGCCGATCCCTGGAAGTCGATGGAGATCTTCGATCCTTACGGCAAGCGCGTATTCCAATCGGTCACGCGGGGCCGTTTCGCCAAGCAGGGAGGCACGGAGTTATTTCTGGAGAGCGCGGAGCCAAACTTCAGTGAGCTGACACTTGAGAAATTTCTCGAGCGCTTTCCTGAAGGCAAATATTATTTCAGAGGCAAAGGGATGGAGGGAGAATTATTTGTGGGCTCAACGACGTTGACACATAACCTGCCCGACGGACCCAAGTTAGTTTCGCCCGTCCAAGGCCAAGGTTTGGTGGATCCGCATAACGCTGTGCTCACGTGGCAACCCGTAGCCGCGCCAAACGGCAGCCCCATCATCAGCTACCAAGTGATAGTGGTTCAGCTTCAATCTAGCTTCCCTGCACTTCCGAAAGTTGCGCTGGATGTGATGATGCCGGCAACCGCGACAAGCATGACTGTTCCCACTGGATTTCTGCTTGCGGACACCGAGTATGAATGGGAAGTTCTCGCTATCGAAGCAAGTGGCAATCAAACCCTGTCCACGTCCTTCTTCAAAACTGCGCCATAGTTGACGGCGGGCTAATGGGTGACGGTCCGAAGTGCCTTGATATCAAGGGCGCGAGGATACGTCACCTATTGCCATATGGTAGTAAAACGAACAGGCCGCGCCACGTCGAATTGCTACGTTATATTGGATCCGGCGACGCGATTGCTTAGGCGAGTAAGATACAATCGCGGGAAATCGAAGGCAACCTGATCGACGGGCTTGCAACTGGCGACAACGGGCCCCGACTCCCGGCAAAGCGCAGTAATTCTAGCGACACGCCACACATATACCGCGCAAATGATCCGTTTGCTTTCGGATACAGTATAATCCCCCACCTATGACGGCAAAAATCATCGACGGCAAAGCCATTGCAGCCCAAGTACGGCAGGCAGTTAAAGATGGCGTGCAATTGCGCCTGACGAAGGGCCTGCGCGCACCTGGGTTGGCGGTGATTCTAGTTGGGCAGGATGCGGCCTCGGAAGTGTATGTCAGCAGCAAGCGTAAAGGCTGTGCCGATGTGGGGATTGTGTCGAATGCTTTTGATGTCCCTGCGGATATCGCTCAAGCCGATTTGTTGGCGTTGATCGATAAATTGAATGCGGATGACGCGATGGACGGGATTTTGGTGCAACTGCCATTGCCACGGCATATCGATTCAGAAACCGTTATTGAGCGCATTCGACCCGATAAAGATGTTGATGGTTTTCATCCTTACAATGTTGGACGCTTGGCGATCAGGTTGCCCGTGTTACGCCCCTGCACGCCGCAAGGCATTATGACGCTGTTACAGCATACCGGACAGCCATTAAAGGGCTTAGAAGCTGTCGTCGTCGGCGCATCGAATATTGTTGGTCGGCCGATGTCATTGGAGTTATTGCTTGCGGGTTGCACTGTCACCACGTGTCATCGTTTTACCCGTGAGCTTGAACAACATATCCGTCGTGCCGATATATTAGTAGTAGCCGTGGGTAAACCTGGCTTAGTCCGTGGCGAATGGATTAAACCCGGCGCTATTGTTATCGACGTAGGCATCAATCGTCGCGACGATGGAACGTTGGTAGGTGATATCGATTTCGAGAGCGCGTCTCAACGCGCGGGTTGGATTACGCCTGTGCCCGGTGGTGTGGGACCGATGACCGTGGCGACGTTACTGCACAATACGCTGTACGCTGCGAATCAACTACATACCTATTAGCCCCAATTTTCCCTTCTTAAGCGCCCTCGCTACGATTCCAACTGCCTTTTTTAGGTTTAACAAGCAACCCGCTACAACATAGCTTTTTTTCTTTCTTCTGCAGCGCCCACTTTTTTTTCAAAACTGTGAACTGCTTCACACTTTCGCACCTTCCCCTCTCGTAGCACGTCAAGGCGTACTTGGGTCCTGCCGATAGGCTAATTATGCGCGTTCAATAAGCGTCTTTTGCCTGGTTATTACGTGGAGAAGCCGATGAAAACAACATCAATGAGTTGGCAAACTGCTATAGGTGCCTTACTAATAGTCACCGGTAGCTGGTCCTGCCAAGCCGCAAATTTAAAGGATGGTTGGGCGGCGTATGACGCAGGCGACTATGCGCACGCATTTCGCATTTGGAAAGACATTGCGGTAAAAGGCAGTGGCGAGGCCCAGTTCGCGCTGGGTTCCTTGTATCAAGAAGGGTTAGGCGTGTCTTCTGATCCTGCTGAAGCGGCGAACTGGTTTCTCAAGGCAGCCGAAAACAATGTTGCGGATGCCCAATTTAACCTTGGCATTATGTATTCCGAGGGCCTGGGAGTCGAAAAAAACGTTGAAAAGTCGGCGCATTGGTACCTCAAAGCGGCCGAGTCGGGCGTTTCCGACGCGCAGAATAATATGGGAATTTTATTTCTCTCGGGCAAAGGAGTCGAAAAAAATATCAACACAGCAGTTAGCTGGTTCCGCCGCGCTGCAGTCGCTGGCAACGCCCAAGCACAGACCACTCTGGGCTCCATGTACTTCCGTGGCGCGGAGCTCGATAAAGATTATTATGCTGCGTTTGAGTGGTTTGACAAAGCCGCGACCCAAGGCGTTGCCGATGCGCAATACTATTTAGGGTACATGTATACCGAGGGCTTGGCAGTATCGAAAAATTTCACGCTTGCCACGAAATGGTTCCGCCGCGCGTCGAACCGCCACACCACGTAGGCGAGCAGGCCCGCCACGAAG
>JANPPH010000442.1:0-3001 GCA_031428395.1 Gammaproteobacteria bacterium | reverse complement strand
CTACGCCTCCGACTGTTTTTCATCTTTTCTCGCCCATCTTCAGTGCCTTACGCACCCTCGCTACGAGGCCAATGGAAAATCTGGGTTAAACCCAGATTTTCCATTGGATCGTGAACGAATAATATCCGCATTGCTTACTATGCACTCTATCTGCGGTTAACGTCGCGTACGCCGTTTTACTTAAGGTTTAACATACGGGGTATGCCTAATAGCTTTTTTACTTATAACCATCTAATTTTCACCCATTTTTCCTTCGCCACCGCGAACGAGGCGTTGGATGTTCGAGCGATGCCTCCAAAGTATAAAGAGGCACATGATGGCGGCGACGATAATAATAGGGGGCGCCAGGTTAAGCAGCCAAGCGTAGACAGGCGCTAGGGTGGCTGCAAGCAGGGCCGCTAGTGAGGAAATGCGGAACACCTTGGCGATAACTAACCATGTTAGTGCTGCCAAAAGGCCAAGTGCTCCAGACAACCCCAATAAAACGCCTAATGCAGTGGCCACCCCTTTGCCGCCGCGAAAGCCAAAGAAAATAGGGTATAAATGACCTAAAAAAGCGGCCATGCCGACGGCCGCGACGGCCGCAGCCTCCAATTCGACGCTGCGGGCAATAACTACTGGAATTAGGCCTTTTGATAAATCGCCCGCCAGCGTAAACGCGGCGGCTTTTTTATTCCCCAAGCGCAACACATTGGTGGCGCCGGGGTTGCGTGAGCCTTCGGTGCGCGGATCGGGCAGATTAAACGCTTTACTTATAAGGACGGCCGTCGATAACGAACCGATTAAATAGGCACACAGGCAAAATAATAAAATAGTTAGCATTTTGACGGGAAATTATAAAACCACTAAAAAATATAAAACCGGATGAGCTAAGCGGAATATGATAGCGGAATTAAGCAAACTTCTCGCTATTATATCAATCTTGAAGAACCGTGATTCTTGCAATGTTGCTTAGCTTCCGGCTTGGGAGTTTAAAATGGATATCATTTTTTTGCGAGATCTAAAGGTCGAGACCGTTATTGGTATCTACGATTGGGAGCGGCGCGTCAAACAGACGCTGATTTTAGATTTGGAATTAGGGATAGATGCGCGCAAAGCGGCACAGACCGACAATATTGAACACACCCTGGATTACAAAAACATCGCAAAGCGCGTTGCGGAGTATGTCGGGGACAATCAATATCATTTGGTTGAAACCTTGGCGGAGCAGGTGGCTAGTATGTTGCTTGCGGAGTTTCACGTACCGTGGTTGCGAGTATGTGTCAGTAAGCCCGGCGCTGTACGCAACGCACGCGATGTCGGTGTAATGATCGAGCGCCATGCGCCACAATCCTAGAAAACAGCAGTGAAGTGTTGGAAACGCGTGGCGTGATGCAGCGAGATAATTTGCCACTCCCTGGTGCCGACGCTCAAGCGCACAGTTTGCTCGTCGCGCAACGAATCCGTGCCGAGATTATTCAGCAAGGCCCAATACCTTTTGCGCGCTTTATGGACTTAGCCTTGCATGCGCCGGGCTTGGGTTATTACAGCGCTGGTGCGCCAAAAATTGGCAGCACGGGTGATTTCATCACTGCTCCAGAAATTTCCCCACTGTACTCGCGTTGCATCGCTCGCCAATGTCAGCAAGTTATCGAGTCCTTGGACGGGGGCGATATTTTGGAAGTCGGTGCCGGGTCGGGCGTGATGGCAAGCGATGTTCTGCTTGAACTTGAGACACTTCAAGCTTTACCCACTCATTATTATATTCTCGAAAGTAGCGCCGATTTACGCCAACGCCAGCAACAATTGCTTCGCTTCCGTTGCGCACATCTCATGGATCGGATTTGCTGGTTAGATACCTTGCCTGCAGTATTTAACGGCGTGGTATTGGCTAATGAGCTACTTGATGCCATGCCAGTACATCGCATTGAATTCACCCAAAACGGGGTGATGGAATCTTACGTCGATGCCATCGGCGACGAGTTTGTTTGGCGTGTGGGCAATATAACCGAGCCAGCGCTTGCGGCACGCGCTAACGCCCTACTGACAGAGTTCGGAACAAGCCCTTTTCTAGAGGGATACACTTCGGAGGTTAATCTGGCCGCCGAATCTTGGATCAACAGTATCGCTGCGATGCTGTCGCAAGGCCTACTCTTGATTGTTGACTATGGTTTTCCGCGTCATGAATATTATCACCCCGATCGTTCGGGCGGCACGCTGATGTGTCACTACCGCCATTATGCACATGCCAACCCACTCATCCTTGTTGGTATTCAAGACCTCACCGCACATATAGATTTCACCGCAATGGCTCAAGCAGGAGCAGATTCGGGTTTGGAGGTGTCAGGCTACACCAGTCAAGCCTATTTTCTCTTGGCCTTGGGCTTAGATCAGATGGTGGCTCAATCGGATCCCAGCGAGATTCGTCAACATTTAACTCTTACGCAGCAGGTAAAAACACTCACCCTACCTAACGAGATGGGCGAGTTGTTTAAAGTGATGGCCCTAAGCCGCGGACTGGATATACCATTACGTGGCTTTTCCTTAATTGATCACAGATCGCGTTTGTAAAAAGCAAAGCCACTCCTTACCGTCACAACTTCATCGGAATTAACTCATGGCAGGTCTTACGCCGCAGCGCCAAAATATAATGTTCATTGCAGACGCCCAAGTTAAGGCGCGTGCCGCGCAACAACTGGCTCAAGGTTTCGGTATCGTCGATCCGCTATGGCTAACGCGCCGAGGTGTGAATGTAGGCTGGATAGGTGAAGTGAAGCGCCCCACAATGCCCGCTTTAAGCGACATCCGTGCTCGTTGGCAGGATGCTAGACCCACGCTTCTTGGCGGTTTTTTGGTCAACGAAGTGTGTGTGCACCAAGAGGCTATCGAGCAATCCCTTAAGCTGATGAAGCAAGTACTGAAGGGTAAAGATTGCGCGGATATATTTTCTGCGCAGCCTTACGCTGCAGCGTTAGCTCCGCGCTTTGAGCTGCTATCGAGTTTTTTTGATGAGAGCGATACC
>JANPPH010000441.1:0-3372 GCA_031428395.1 Gammaproteobacteria bacterium | reverse complement strand
AGCGCTTCCATTTCCACGCCGGTTTGCCCGCCACAACGCACGACAGCGCGACAATAAACTGAGTTATTATCTGGTTCCGGGGTTAATTCTACCTCAACCGCCGTAAGGGCGATGGGGTGGGCTAAGGGAATCAATTCAGGCGTCTTTTTTGCACCCATAATTCCTGCGACGCGGGCGATACCCAACACATCACCTTTTTTGTGACTACCTTCCATGATGCGTGCAAGCGTTTCAGGCAGCATAATTATGCGACCTTCGGCAACAGCCTCACGCTGGGTGACGGCCTTGCTGCCGACATCGACCATATGCGCTTCGCCGCTGGCATTAAAGTGAGTTAAATCATTGTGCATGTCGTGCAATTACCGCTTTAAGTTAAAAATCTTAACCACCTATTTGGGTCATACTGGTGCGGCCGATGCTTGATATGCTAACTCTTTTCGCCGAGGATTGTTTTTTTGACTCAAAACCGTCTTTGGCTTTGTCAGCAAAGGCTTGGCGAAATAAGGCCACAATCTCATCGTCGGTGCATCCATCACGCATCGGTTTGCGCAAGTTGAATTCCAAATCCGAGTAGAGGCAATTGCGAATATTACCATCGGCGGTGACACGAATGCGCGAGCAATTACCGCAAAGGCTGCGCGTAAAAGCGGGAATTACTGCGATTTTGCCAACATGGCCTGGAGCTTGAAAAATGTGGTGCTCAGTGCGCGTTCCGGGGGCAGGCTTAATGCCGGGGTAGAATTCTTTGATCTGATGCACCAAGCTCTCGGCGCTAGTGAAATGCACGCCTGTATCCCATATTTGATGCGCATCAAAAGGCATGAATTCAATAAACCGCACGGTTAGCGGTCTGTCACGCGCCATTTCAGTGAAAACATTCAACTCATCTTCATTGAAACCACGCATCAGCACAACATTAATCTTTACCCGAGGGAAACCCATTTCCAACGCAAGATCAATGTTTTGCCGCACGATATCACTGCCTGCACGGCGCGTGATTTTTACGAAACGGTCAGCATCCATGGTGTCGAGACTCATGTTGACGCCATAAAGCCCCGCTTCGCGGAGATCTTTAGCGTAACGATGAAACAGGATGCCATTGGTCGTTAAATGTACTGCTTTTACGCCGGGCGTTGTGGCAGCGTTTCTAACCAATTCTACGATATCTTTTCTGACTGTCGGTTCGCCACCGGTAAACCGCACCTTTCTAACTCCCATGCGGGCGAGTACTGCGATAATGCGGGCGATTTCTTCTCCGGAAATAATTTTTTCTTTATCTTTAAGGTCGACACCTTCTTCAGGCATGCAATAGGTGCAACGCAAATTGCATTTTTCCGTTACCGCGATTCGTACATAATCGAACGTGCGTCCGAATCGATCCTGCAACGGAGGTAACGGCGAAGGATGAGAATTCACGGAGGTTTGCCGAACTATTTCTGTGCTAGTCTGTGCTTGATCTTGGCGCGATTCATTTTGGAGCACGTGACACCCCCAGGAGCTAAGTATTTGTTTAATTTATTAAATTAATAACCGACGCAATCTGTCAACTATCGATTTTCACAATACACTACAAGAATGTAACAATGCAAGCCCGGCTTGAGCGCCTCCTGGTGGGGCAGTGCTGCACCAAAATATACTGGTTTGTCATACACCTAGTAGGCACTTCCACTATAGCTACCTGCCTATACTAAAGACCAACCGCATCTTCATTTATCAACGTATCGTAGTAACCTTCCATTACTTATCGGTTAACCGCAGCATTATTTTAATAGACAAAAGCAGTTTTTTCGGTTTACCGTCTCAGGCTTTGCACATTGGGAGTACAGCAATAACGTGAAAAATAAATTAAGCAGTGGATTTTGGCAAGAAAAATCGCCGATGGAGATTGCTCGTTCGCACCCAGCAGTCGCCACGTACAAAGGAAAACTATATGTATTCGGTGGTGGTGGCCCTAACTTTGCCAGCCTGAATTCTGTCGTCGCTTTTGACCCGTCTACCAATACCTGGGCTCCATGTAGCGATATGCCAACGCGGCGCTCCGGCACCATTGCAGCCGTCGTAGGTAATCGGATTTACATCATCGGCGGAGGATTCAAACACTCTGACGGCAATTTCCGCTTTTTAAACAAAGTAGAGATCTATGACCCTGAAACCGATCAATGGGATACAGGGCCAGATATGCTTATGCCGCACGATTACCCCGCAGGAGCCCTGCTGGGTAATTACATATATATATTAGGTGGCCACCATCCTGATTCGACCACAAGCGGCCCGAAAACGGATCCCGGTTTCGATTTTTGTGAACGGCTTGACTTAAAACAGGGCGTTTGGGAACAAATTGCGGCCTTACCTACACCCCGCTTTGCTCTATCGGCGATCACAATGAACAATAAGGTGCTTGCTATGGGCGGCGTGGCATTTACCCCCGAGGGATTTAATAATTTCACCGTAGCAGAGGCATACGATCCCGCCACCGACACCTGGACAGAGTTACCTGAGATCGCTTTGCCGTGGCCTGCAGCGGGTCATGGCACATGTTTACTGGTTGACACGCCCTATGTCTTTGGCGGCTATAGCGGCGAAGGCATACATAACCGAGCCGCCCGTTACAACCTAAAAACCAAGACTTGGCACACCATTGCGCCGATGCCTAACCGTCGCGCGGCGATGGGCGTCGGTGTCGTCGGCAATTCTGCTTATCTTTTCGGTGGGTGGGCGGACGATGGTCGTACGCCGATGAAAGAGGTCTATGAGTATCAAAGCGCAGGCTGACTTGGCGTCACCCTTGAGTGACGACGATTTGTATCGTTACAGCCGCCAAATTTTGTTACCGGAAATCGATGTTCTGGGACAACAAAAATTATTGCGTGCGCGGGTCTTGATTGTGGGCGCAGGCGGACTTGGTTGCCCGGTTGCCCTTTATTTGGCCGGGAGCGGCGTAGGACATTTGACCGTATGTGATAGCGATAGTCTCGATTTAAGCAATTTGCAGCGACAAATCGCTTATTCCAGCTCTGATGTGGGCGTCAACAAGGCACAGTTGCTCCGACAACGGATGCTGGCGCTCAACCCAACCTTAGAAATTCACGCTCTAGATCAAAGGCTTCAGGCCAAAATGCTGATTGAAGAGGTGGCAAAAGCAGATTTGGTTATTGATGCCAGCGATAACTTCGCGACCCGCTTCGCCTTAAACGATGCCTGTTCTGCCGAAAAAAAGCCGTTGATATCGGGGGCCGCGATTCGACTCCAGGGACAGATAAGTGTTTTTCGTCTAGATCTCGGGCGCGGCCCCTGCTATCGCTGCCTCTACAATGACGAGGCTGAAGCCTCACGCGAATCCTGCAGCACCGACGGCATTTTGGGACCGATCGT
>JANPPH010000440.1:0-4612 GCA_031428395.1 Gammaproteobacteria bacterium | reverse complement strand
GAAAAGGGTATTGCCAAAGCCCAATATGCCCTGGGATTGTTGTATTACACCGGCCGAGGAACGGCGCAGGATTTTACCCAAGCCCTGAAGTGGTACCAACTTGCTGCGGAGCAGAACATTACCGATGCGCAAAATAGTCTTGGTTTAATGTATGCTGAAGGACATGGCGTAAGCGCCAACCACAAGCAGGCCATCGAGTGGTATCAAAAAGCCGCTGAACAAGGGCACGCTTCAGCTCAGGCGAATTTGGCTACCATGTATCGTTTTGGCTTAGGCGTGGAGCGCAATTACGTTACGGCTTATATGTGGTACGCCATCGCCGAGGCCGGATTTTCCAGCGACAATGTTGGTATGCAAACCGCGAGCAATATCAGCATGGACCAGCTTCGTACCAAAATGACAACGCAGGAAATTACCGAGGCGAAACAGCGCGCCTTTGACTGGCGAATGAAGCGGATGCAGGGCCCTTAGCGATGCAGAAGCAATGCTAGAGCTATGTTTAACCCAGATTTTCCATTAGCGCTTGTAGCGAAGGCGTGCAAGGTGTTGAAAATGGGCGAGAAAAATTGAAAAATAGCCGGAGGCGTAGTCACTCTGCGGTGACAGGCTGTTTTTCAATTTTTCTCGCGCAGATTCAGCGCCTTGTGCGGCCGCAGTAGAGGGCTAATGGAAAATCTGGGTTTAAAGCTCAATTTTGCGCAGGATCTCTAAAAGACTCCCAGTTAACTTCCGCCACGGGATAGTTACTGCCCTCATCATAAGTATAGACACCGCCTGGTAGGCCGCCGCCTATGGGAGTGAAGATATACTTACCGCCCGTGACCGAGGAATCGATGTTAGCGCCGGGGCCGGGGTAAGACTGGGCATGCGTGGCGTAACTATAATTTCCTGATCCTGCGGGAATGGTGGGGTCTAGCACCTGAACGGTATTGGTCAACACACCTGCCCGGTCGATTGTGTTGTAATCAATTGCACTCATGTTCAAGACAAATTTGGCCGTGACTTCCGCGGTTTTGTGGTCTTGGCTAATTATTGGCTTAGTCGTTAAATTGGCCTTTAAAAACTCTTGCGAAAACTCGCCAGCACTGTCGCGCATGATTTGGCGCATAACGACGCGGTTAGGGTTGCCTGAGCCGTTGCCACTTGTGCTGGAATCACTATTAAGAGGCGTTCGAGCATTATTCGCGAATCCCTGGCAATCGAAATTATTGCTGACGAAACAGCTTTTCCCCGCGCTGTCTGAGCTCGGACCTCCTGGGAAACTTAAGCTACTTAGAGTTTTTATAAACACTTCTTGGGCAAAGCCATCGACTGGCTGGCCGAGAATAAGGTGGTAATAGGCTTCGCCGCCTATAATGACTATTTCTTGCACAAAGGCTTTATTGTCGGGCAGACTGAATCCGAAGTTGGTATCACAATTGATTTGTGCAGTGCCTGGCATATTGCAAAGAACACTAACAAAGCCGCCACGGCTGCCTGTCGGTTCTGCATTGAAATTTAAATTGAAGCCCTGACTAAAAACGGCCTGTGCCTGACACAGCACAGCCAATGCCACGAATCGAAGGAGTAGAGTTATTAACCGGCTCATATGCAAAGCCCCTGTTTGTTTTTAAGTTTATGGAACGGCTTCCCAGCCCTTCGTCGTATGCTTGTTTCAACTTAATGGAAGTGTACTAATCTTGGCTTCTCTAGTGCGTGTTTGCAATGTTTGAGGCACTTGGAGAGGGCTAGAATGGCTATTTTTTAGCCGTTTGTAAAGCAAATCCTGCGTGCCTGTTGTGCTGGGCCACAAAACCTTATATAACGGTCGGGTATGCCACTATTCATCCGCAGGTTGTGGTAGGTAAATTGAATACTAAGGGTGCTAGGAACGAGTGTTTTATGCTAAGAAACGTGCCTCTTTTCGATAGTCTTCCAGAAGCAGATGTCCTTGCGTTATCACGCCGAGCTGTCAGAAAAACTTTCCCCAAAAATACCATTCTTGTTCACGAAGGTGACAATACCGATTCCCTCTACGCGATTGAAACAGGCAAAGTTAAAGTCTTTTTGAGCGATGAGGATGGCAAAGAGATTATTCTCAATACGCATGGCCCGGGTGAATACTTCGGTGAGATTGCGCTGATCGACGAAGCACCGCGCTCAGCCTCGGTAATCACCTTGGAAGATTCCAAAATGTATTTGATCACCAAGCGTGATTTTGAGGATTTCCTAGCCAAAAATCCCACCACTGCGTTGCGTTTAATTAAAGGACTGACCTTGCGTATCCGGTCCTTAACCGAGAACGTAAAGAGTTTGGCTTTGATGGACGTCTATGGGCGAGTTGCGCGCACTTTATTGACACTCGCGGAGAAGCGCGATGATATGTTGGTTATCCCGCGTCGCTTGACTCAGCGCGATATCGCCAGTATGGTCGGCGCATCGCGCGAAATGGTCAGCCGAATCCTTAAAGATTTGACGACGGGAGGCTATATCTCCATTGAAAAAAACGCCATCATCATTCGGGAGAAATTGCCAGCGCAGTGGTGATTTCCCGACGCTATGTTTAAGTCTGGCCTACGCTCGGACGTTGGTGTCAATGTGACGATTAACCCTCTCGACCAACTGCGCGCTTGGCAGCGTTTCCATATCCGGTTAACCGCATTATATGGCGGCACGGTACTGCTCACATTGGTACTAATGGCTTACGCCTTCTATTGGCTGGGCGTTAGCGCCGAACTGCAAGCCTTGCAGCGACGGTTGTTAGCCACAGCGACCAGCCTTGCGCATTCGATTAATGCTGATGAGTTGAGTGCGCTTCCGGTAGACGATATTCGATCCGCACGATTGCAAGCCGAACTTCTGCTTCGTTTTAAACAAGTAGCCACCGAAGACCCTGACGTAGAATCCATCTATATTCTGACACCCACCGCAGAGCCCACTAAGCTTCGGTTTTTTGTCGACTATGTGAAACAAGGTGAAGCGGGCAAGCCCGGTGATGCCTATGAGGCCAGCGAATTGCCTATATTGTTAAAAGGCTTTGTCACCGCGGCAGTCGAAAATGAACCTTACAAAGACGGTTTTGGCCTGACCTTATCGGGCTATGCGCCCTTGTTGACCACAACAGGTAAAAGTATCGGCGTACTAGGTCTAGACGTTGCGGCAGATCGAATCACTTTCATCAAGCAACGCGCCTTTGCAATTAGTGCGAGTCTATTTGCGGTAGCGGTTTTGCTTGTCGGCATTGCATCGCTGTTGGTGGCGCGAAATGTCCGCGATCCTTTAACGCGATTGATTAACGCCACGGCAGCGATTGCGCGCGGCGACTTGACTATCCGGTTGAAGTTGCAGCGGAATGATGAGTTTGGGTTGCTTGCAACGCATTTTGATTACATGACTATGGAACTGCAGCAGCGTGAAATGATTCGCGCAACGTTTGGCCGCTATGTCAGTGAAGATGTAGCCCGCACTTTGTTATCGGGTGGTAATGCGCCTACCTTAGGTGGAGAGGAACGCATTGTTACGATTTTGTTTTGCGATCTGCGTGGCTATACCACCATTAGCGAGCAATTATCTCCAGGTCAGGTGGTTGAATTATTGAATCTTTATTTTTCAGCAATGAATGCAATTGTCGATGAACACCGCGGCTGCATCATCGAATTTCTCGGCGATGCTATCTTGGCTGTTTTTGGCGCGCCAATTTATGTGCAGGATCATAGTGAACGCGCGCTACGTTGCGCTTTAATGATGCGTGAACGCTTGTTTCAGCTCAATGCGGAGTGGGACGATTCACCACAGGCTCAACGTTGGTGGAAACGCGGCGTCTCCAAGTTGGAGGCACGTATGGGTATTCATACTGGCCCTGTTGTGGCAGGCAATTTGGGTAGCCCGGAGCGTATGAAGTATGCGGTTATCGGTGACTCGGTAAATATTGCCGCCCGACTGGAGGAGCTGAATAAAGAATTAAATACCAGCATTCTAATCAGTGACGAAGTGAGGGCGCGTGTCCCACAAGATTTGCAAATTGCGATGCGGCCTCACGGTGAACATAAGGTAAAAGGCCGACTACAAGTGGTGAACGTTTACGCCATTTAGCCCAGATTTTCCATTATCCTCGTAGCGAGGGTGCGCAAGGTGCTGAAAATGGGCGAGAAAAGAAGAAAAACAGTCGGAGGCGTAGTTAATAGTTACTCTACGGTGACAGACTGTTTTTCTTCTTTTCTCGCGCAGGTTCAGTGCGTTGTGCGGCCGCAGTAGAGTGCTAATGGAAAATCTGGGTTTAGTGTAGGTGTTTGATCGCAGGAAAGTGCAATCCCCCTTGACGGGGGGATGTCTTGAGAAACACCAGTCAACTACGCAAGTTTCTTGTATTTAATTCGATGCGGTTGATCCGCATCCGTGCCCAGACGTTGATGTTTATCCGCCATATAGTCGGCGAAATTGCCTTCAAACCACACCACTTTGCTGTCGCCTTCAAACGCAAGAATGTGCGTCGCGATACGATCAAGGAACCAGCGGTCATGCGAAATCACCACAGCGCAGCCGGGGAATCCGAGCAGTGCTTCTTCGAGGGCACGCAAGGTCTCAACGTCCAAATCGTTGGTCGGTTCATCGAGTAACAACACGTTGCCACCGG
>JANPPH010000439.1:0-2117 GCA_031428395.1 Gammaproteobacteria bacterium | reverse complement strand
GAGAAAAGATGAAAAACAGTCGGAGGCGTAGTCACTCTACGGTGACAGACTGTTTTTCATCTTTTCTCGCGCAGATTCAGTGCGTTGTGCGGCCGCAGTAGAGTGCTATTGGAAAATCTGGGTTCAACCATGCAAGCCTTCACTCCTCGCGATCTATTCACCGCATTAAAGCGTTTGCCCACCACGCAACGCTACTGGATCTCCTACAGTGGCGGTTGCGACTCCCACGTCTTACTCCACGCCATGGCATCGTTGCGCGCTGACTTGCCTAATATCGACATTCAAGCTGTCCATATCGATCACAGCTTACAGGCACAATCTCAGCGCTGGTCGGAGCACTGTAAAGCCGTTGCGCAATTGCTCGCAATTAACTGCGAAGTCATCCGCGTCGATGCCAAGCCCAACGCAGGCGAGAGCCCGGAAGCTGCGGCGCGCGACGCGCGTTATGACGCAATCACGCCACTTCTACACACGGGCGATATTCTTCTCACGGCGCACCATCGCGATGACCAAGCCGAGACCGTCTTGCTACAACTGCTGCGCGGCGCCGGCCCAGCCGGTCTTGCCGCCATGCCCGCGTTTAACTCGTTTGGCAAGGGTTGGCTCGCAAGGCCGCTGTTAAATGTCGGTCACGCACAATTAGTGAGCTATGCCGAGCAGAACCATCTCGATTGGATAGACGATGCAAGCAATTTTGACATCCGCTACGAACGCAACTTCATTCGCCATCAAATCATGCCAGTGTTACGGCAGCATTGGCCCGCCACAGCGAAAATGCTCGCGCGCGCCGCCAGCCACAGTGCCGAAGCAACAAAATTGCTGCGTGAAGTGGCCGTGAGTGATCTAAGTATGGTTAAAGGCGAGGAACCGGGTACTCTTTCCGTCAGTCGCATAAAACAGCTCGATGACGCACGCCAACGAAATGTGTTGCGCCAATGGATTAGTGACGCTCACTTGCCGCGCCCCAGCACCGCCAAGCTGCACTGCCTACAACACGACATGCTCCACGCCGCAGGCGATCGCAACCCCCACGTTACTTGGTCCGGCGCGCAAGCACGGCGTTATCGTGATACGCTCTATGTTATGCCACGGGATGTTGTAACCTCGACGCAAACCATGGCGTGGGATATCAACACAGAGTTAGTTCTACCCAATAATGGCGTACTCAAAGCCCATCCCACTCTAGGGCAGGGCCTTAGCCGCCGCTTGTGCGAAGCACACGCTGTTAGCGTGCGTTTCCGTCAAGGTGGCGAACATTGCCGTCTGGCCGGACAGCCCCATTCCCAAAGCCTCAAACACCTATTCCAAGAGCACGCCATCCCGCCGTGGCAACGCAACCTTATTCCGCTGATCTATATTGGCGAAAATCTTGCCGCCATCGCGGGCAGATGGATCTGCCAACCGTTTCAGTCAAGCGCTCAAGAAAGGGGTATAACGATCGAATGGGCAGAGCGCGGCAAAAAATAGTTGCAGGCGCGATTTTCGTCAATATGCCATTGAGCCAAAACCCGTAATCTGCTATGCTATACCTCCATCTGAGGGGCTCCCCGCCCGTTTTTTTGCCCATTGTATTTTAAGGACTCATGACCAAATACATTTTTGTTACTGGCGGTGTTGTCTCTTCGTTAGGAAAGGGCATCGCTGCAGCCTCTTTGGGCGCCATCCTCGAATCCCGCGGTCTCAAAGTCACCTTGTTGAAGCTTGATCCTTACATCAATGTTGATCCTGGCACCATGAGCCCGTTTCAGCACGGTGAAGTATTCGTCACCGACGACGGCGCGGAAACTGATCTTGACCTGGGCCATTACGAACGCTTCGTCGGCACCCGCATGACCAAACGCAACAATTTCACCACCGGTCAAATTTACGAAAATGTGATTCGCAAAGAACGCCGCGGCGATTATTTGGGTGGCACAGTCCAAGTCATCCCACACATCACCGACGAAATAAAGCGCTGCATTCAACTGGGTGCAGATGGCGCGGATGTGGCGATGGTCGAAATCGGCGGCACCGTGGGTGACATCGAATCCTTGCCGTTTCTGGAAGCAATACGTCAAATGGGCGTGGAGATGGGGCGCGAGAGCACCTTATACATTCACCTGACACTCCTGCCTTAC
>JANPPH010000438.1:0-2139 GCA_031428395.1 Gammaproteobacteria bacterium | reverse complement strand
GCTGCAATAAAACTGTTGCCCTTAGGTCAGACTGCGGGACAGCGAATATTGCATAAAGCCATGGACGTGATCGTCCTGACGCAAGAGCGTGGCGTGTTAATTGAGGATGAAGACATCGGCACGTTGGCGCCTGCTTTAGCGATAGGCAGTGCCTTACATGAAACGCAATATTCTAGGTTGTTTCGTTCCTAGCGAAATTTGTACGTTTCTTATTTGTATTACGGCTGAGGTTACCCCGAAGATATATGGACACAAAACACACGCTACGCGTCGGCATCGGCGGTCCTGTCGGATCGGGGAAAACAGCCTTGGTCGAGGCATTATGTAAGCGCATGCGTAACGATTATCACATTGCGGTGGTGACGAACGATATTTATACCAAAGAAGACGCTGAGTTTTTGATTCGTCATGAGGCGCTGGCACAAGAGCGCATCATTGGTGTGGAAACCGGTGGCTGTCCGCATACGGCCATTCGGGAAGATGCCTCGATGAATCTCGCTGCGGTCGATGAATTGTGCAAGCGCTTTGGTAATCTGGACATCGTGTTTGTTGAAAGCGGCGGCGACAATCTTAGCGCAACCTTTAGTCCAGAGTTATCCGATCTGACCATTTACGTGATTGATGTCGCCGCTGGAGATAAAATTCCGCGCAAGGGTGGGCCAGGTATCACGCGCTCGGATTTATTGGTGATTAACAAAATTGATTTGGCACCCTATGTCGGCGCTTCATTAGAAGTTATGGATCGCGATGCGCGTCGTATGCGCGGTGAGAAACCGTTTATATTTAGCTGCATTAAACAAGCTCGCGGTATTGAAGAAATTGTTGGCTTTATTGTTCGTCACGGTTTATTGCAACAACATCCGCTAGTCTAGTTTTGTTTGCCCTATATCGAGGCGTTTGATTTTTGTGATGTACCAGTAGCGAGCAAGAAGCTTCTCCGTTTTTGTCGAACGTCTCGCAATATTTTCTTAACTGACTGAATTAGAATATCTTTCCTCTGCTGGCATAAGTCATGCAAATATTTTAAGTGTCGGTTGTGTAGCGCTTTGTTTTGTCGCAAGGCGCGTTTTTATGCCAGCTTACGCTGGGGGTTCGGAAATAAAAACCGTATGGGGAGATGTAATACATGAAAGGTCGTATCACGAAGTTGGCATCGTTTGCATTGGCATCCACCGTTGTAGCATCTGCGTTTGTCGCACCGAGTATCTCTCAGGCGGCAGAACTCAAAGGCAACATGGGTGTGTTTTCAAAGTATGTACTACGCGGTATCACTAACAATACGGAGAACGACGGCACCACAGTGCAAGGCGGACTGGATTACATTCACGAGAATGGATTTTACGCCGGATATTGGGGCTCAAACCTTGATTATGGCAATGCAACAACTGCTGCTGGTTTCGAAAATGATCTCTATGTGGGTTACGCAACCAAATTGGGTGGCTTTAACGTCGATGTTGGGGTCATTCAATATGTGTACGTCGAAGTGGAAGATTCTAACGGCACAGAGGTCACCGGCAAAGTCGGTATGGGTCCTGTTACGGCTGGTCTTAAGTACTTAGTCAACGATGTAGCGTGGGGAAATTCGGGCGATATTTATTGGACGCTTGCTTACAGCACAGCATTGCCGAAAGACTTTAGCTTAGGCGCAACCTTAGGTTTTTACACCTATAACGATGACGACGCTGGCAACGGTAAAAAGACCTGGGTGGCGACGACAGAAGACAGCGGCTTCCGCCATCTTGATCTGAGCATCTCGCACGCCATCGGCCAAACCGGCGCCAATATGAGCATCACTTATGTTGTGGGAGGCAAAGATCGCGTTGGTAAAGACAATGAAAACGCCGTCGTACTTGGCGTGGCTTACGGGTTCACCATCTAAACCTAAATCCGAGTGAAAGCGGCCAAAATATCAGGCCGCTTTCATCCTTTGCGAATCCATTAATGAGGAAGTAATGATGAGCAACAAAACAACACGAAATCGTCGCTGGTCTTCGCTTGTTTCCGCCGGATGCTTAACACTAATTGCTGGCATGGCTAATGCGGCAGAAACCATTAAAGTTGGAATTTTACACTCACTATCGGGCACGATGGCTATCAGTGAAACGTCGCTAAAAGACGTCGCGCTTATGACTATCGATG
>JANPPH010000437.1:0-3829 GCA_031428395.1 Gammaproteobacteria bacterium | reverse complement strand
GATGGCGGGAAAATGCGGCTTCCCGCCTATGGTAATGATGCTGGTGACTGTGTATTGCGGGGTGTCGCTCGCGGAGCCTGCGAAGGAATAAATAACGCCAAAAAAAAGAATGGCCGCACACGTCTTAGGCAATTTAAACATGAACAGAATTCCTTCAATAGCGTGTATTGTTGGAAATAATAGCAGTATTTGCGCGGCGTGCCGGGTATTTAATTTAATCCATTGATGAGATTTGATGCAGAGATAAAATGCCTAGGGCTTGGCACTAATGCCGTGCTTGTTCAGCAAATCATAAAGTGTAGGGCGACTAATCCCTAGCGCTTCAGAAGCCTGGGAGATATTTCCGGAATATAAATTCAGCGCATGCTGCAAAGCGCTTCGTTCCGCTTCATCTCGCACTTGTCTCAAATTAAAGGGGCTGGTTGAGTGTTCCGCATTGGCCAATTCGAGATCTTCAGTAGTAATTAGATTGCCGTCGGCCATTACCACGGCCCGTTTAATACGGTTCTCAAGCTCACGCACATTGCCCATCCATGTGTGTTTTTGCAACGCGCCGAGAGCGCCCTCGCTAAATCCGCGCAGATCTTTTTTGTTTTGTTGGCTAAATTTTTCTAAGAAAATTCGGGCGAGTAAAATGATGTCGCCTTCACGTTCCCGAAGTGGCGGAATATTAATCCCGATTTCGCTGATGCGGTAATACAAATCTTCTCTAAATTTTCCTTGTTGAATTAGCGCCGAAAGGTCTTGATGGGTGGCGCAAATGACGCGTACATCGACCGGGATTTCTTCGCGTCCGCCAATACGCTCAATCACCCGCTCTTGCAGGAAGCGCAGTAGTTTGGCTTGCAAGGGGAAGGGTAGGTCGCCAACTTCATCGAGAAAGAAAGTGCCAGAATGGGCACACTCAATCTTGCCGATGGTCTGTTTGGTGGCGCCCGTAAACGCACCTTTTTCATGGCCAAACAACTCACTTTCCAACAATGATTCGGGGATGGCAGCGCAATTGATGGCGACAAAACGTTTGGTTGCCCGCGGACTGAGTTCGTGCAAGGCTCGAGCTAATAATTCTTTGCCCGTGCCGCTTTCTCCCAATAACAACGTTGTTATATCCGTTGGCGCAACTTTTTCAATGGTCCGGCAAATTTTCAACATTTGGGGGCTGGTCGCAAGAATTCCGCGTAACGACGTATTAGTGGTTTGATTGGAGAGTTTGCGGTTTTCTTCTTCCAGCTGATTTACGTGAACGGCACGCTCGACGATCAAGCGTAATATTTCAGCATCGATGGGCTTTTGATAAAAATCATAAGCGCCAAGTCCGATTGCCTTGACGGCATTGGCGCGATCATCATTGCCGGTGACGACGACTACCTTGGTTCTTGGCGCTAATTCGAGAATTTCCTTGAGTGTCGCAAGACCTTCGCTACTACCATTGGCATCAGGAGGGAGGCCTAAGTCTAGGGTTACCACCGCCGGCTCATAGCGTCGTAAAGCGGTGATCGCGGCTTCGCGATTGCCTGCTATAACAACTTCATAGCCCTGGAAGCTCCAGCGGAGCTGCTTTTGCAGGCCTAGGTCATCTTCAACAACTAAGATTGTCTTTTCTGAGCCACTCACGCAATTAACCTTTTTAATCTCTACGCGTTCGAAACCCGAACCCAATGTTAGTTTTTCGGCCCGTCTACGGAATTACTGAATAACGGCAGACTGATGCGAAACGTCGTGCCATGGCCAGGTTCACTGGTGACGAGGATTTCGCCCCCCATTTCGCGTACATGTTCACGGCTTTCATAAGCGCCGATGCCCATTCCGCCCTGGCCTTTTGTCGTATCGAAAGGCCGAAACAGTCGGTCTCGAATGAAGTTCGCATCCATGCCACAGCCAGTATCTGCGATTTCGATAATGGCGCAGTGTCCATCCTGGGTTAAGCGCACCGTCACCTTCCCAGCGTCGTGCGTCGCGTCTTGTGCATTTTGAATGAGGTGCTCTAAAACCGAGGTGATGCGATCCAGATCGGCCACAACAAAAATGCCGTCAGTAAGGTGCTCTATGAACGGTTTAGGTGTAAATTGGCGCCGCTCGTCCACGACTGTTTTAATCAAGGAGGTGAGGTCGATCGGCTTCGTCGCGTCAGAAATAACATTTCCTTTGCGCAATTGGGCCAGTAACCGATTCATTTTCTCAACTGAATTTTGCACGGTTGATACCGCGTCCTCAATGAAAATTGCATTGTGTTTAAATTTCGGAAAATTGGCGACTAACATGGATAGCTGCGCTATCAGGTTTTTCAGGTCATGAATAACAAACGCGGATAAGCGATTAAAGGCCTGGAATTCACGTGCTTCAATAAGCGCTTGCACAGTCATTAGCTGAGCTAAATGAGTGGCTGCTTGGCGTCCTGCTGTTTTTAGCAAATCGTGATCTTCCCAGTTAATAGGGCGCATGATGTTCGGTTTGGAAATTACCATGAAACCCAGTAGCTTTATATCCTGCATGAGAGGTACGACTAACCAAGCTTTTGGAATTGTAAGCAACCAAAGGGGCATTCTCAATTCCTGGTAGAGATCCGGTTCGGTTTCATACTCATCCAGATTGATTATCCATTGCCATGTCTCTAGAAATTGGACTAGCGAACTATCGCCCGCTTGGGTTGCGTTTTTAATCTCGTGCATGCCGTGGTTAGCGGCGAACTCGAATTGGCCAGATTCCGAGCGTAACCACAAAGCTCCAGCTTTGCTGCCGACAATTTGCGCGAGAGCCTCAATGACGGTGTCCAATAAGTGCGCGCCGGGGCCACCGGGTGACAGCGTCCGAATGAAACGATGCCACTCTTCTCGATAATCATACTTGTAGTTGAAAAAATGTTTGTTAAGGAAGACTTTAAGTTGCGACCGCCGTCGTTCCGAAAACCACACCAGCGAAAGCAGGAGTCCAGCGCCGATTAGCAGCGCGAACTGCGCCAGTCCCGACCAAAAACCGACGTTATTTTGAATAAAGTGTAATGCCAGAAGGCTGATAAATAAAAATGCGACGCCGCCACAAAAGGCAGCGAAGTAAAGCATTGCCTCATGGGATAGGCTGACAGTCTTAGACCATTTTGGATTTCTCGCTGCGAGAAACAAAAACGCGCCTGCGATACTAAAGATGAAGCCGCGTGCGGTCCAAACCCAATGCTGCATTTGGGACGTAACTAAGGTGTAAAGGTAGAGGATGAGGTCGGCGCTAAAAAGGCAGACGAGCGCCAAGATTAAATAGCTGTATGCACTGCGCGCATTGGGTGCGATGGATTTGAACAATTGAACTAGGCCCACCAAGCCAATTAGGTTTAATATCAGGTAGCCGGCCAGACCAAGGAACATTCCAGCATTCGATACTACCTGTGTTGAACTTGGAGTTGGCGTGAAAAAAGCGGTTGATAGAGCCAGCACAATGGCGACAATCGAAAGTCTAATTATGAGCCCATCGCGCAGATGTGGCCTAGCGCCATTATTGTTGTTGCTGGTGATCAGTTGATAGAGAAACGCGAACCATGCTAGATAGCGGAATATGTCAAAGATTGGTGCAACACGAAAGGCGTCGGCGTTGGTGAGAGCTTCGTAGGCGTTTATCCCTGCCCACAGACTTGTGGCACTGGCTGCGGCCAAGAGCAGGCCGATATCCAGTTGCGCTCTCCATTTAGCTAATAACTGAGCAAAACAGAGTGCAAAAAGGACCGATGCAATAAGGTAGCTAATCCCCTCCATGCCGCCTGCCTATGTTGACCATTAAAGTAGGTGAATCGGAAACGGTAATGCTTGTTGCCACCTCGGTTTGTAGTTGTTTTTCCGATGGC
>JANPPH010000436.1:0-8554 GCA_031428395.1 Gammaproteobacteria bacterium | reverse complement strand
TGCTCCTGCGTTGCCCTACCTTCGCGCATCCCTGCGCTCGTCACCGTAGGGGTGACTACGGCTTCGCCAAAATTTAACGAAAAAATATTCCATCTTCAACATCTTAAGCGCCCTCGCTACGATTCCAACTGCCTTTTTTAGATTGAGAACCACGTTGCCTAAATACTATCTACTGAGGATAAATTAAAATGAAGCGTCTGCAACCGCCATCACGCGTAGTGCCCGATCCATCGCGTCGGCGCTTTATTCAGGGTCTCGCTGCGGGAGGTGTCCTGGTAGGTTTGGCGCCCTGGATCAAGCCGGTCTGGGCACGAGAACTTGCGAGCACGGTTGTTGGTTCTGCGCCGACCTTAAGCGGCACCGAGTTTGACCTCACGATTGCGCAAACGCCGGTAAACTTTACCGGCGCACCGCGCTTGGCGACGACTGTTAACGGCTCGATTCCTGGCCCCACTCTTCGCTGGCGTGAAGGCGATACCGTCACCTTGCGTGTAACTAACAGATTGCAAGAGCAGACGTCCATTCATTGGCACGGCATCCTCCTGCCGTTCCAAATGGACGGCGTACCGGGCATTAGCTTTAACGGCATCGCCCCCGGCGAGACCTTCACCTATCGCTTCAAAGTGCAGCAGACGGGCACCTATTGGTATCACTCCCATTCCGGATTTCAGGAGCAGACCGGGCTTTATGGCGCGATCGTGATTGACCCGGCGCAAAGCGACTCGGTCCAGTCGGATCGCGACTATGTTGTGCAGTTGGCTGATTGGACGGACGAGGATCCGACCACCGTTCTTGCCAAGCTGATGAAGCAGAGCGACTACTACAATTTCAATCAACCTACCGCTGTTGATTTTTTTCGCGATGTGGCCAACGAAGGCCTTGCTGCTGCATACGGCAAGCGCAAGATGTGGAACCAGATGCGCATGAATCCGACCGATCTGGCCGACATTTCCGGCTACACCTACACGTATCTTATGAACGGCACCACGCCTGCGGGCAATTGGACGGGTCTGTTCCGCCGCGGTGAGCGAGTCCGTTTGCGCTTTATCAATTCCGGCGCCCAGACGTTTTTCGATGTGCGCATCCCAGGGCTTAAGATGACCGTCATCGAAGCCGACGGTCAGCCGGTCGAGCCAGTGACGGTAGATGAATTCCGCATCGGCGTCGCTGAGACCTATGATGTCATCGTCGAGCCCAAAGACGACCAGGCCTACACCATTTTCGCGCAGTCAATGGATCGCACCGGCTTTGCACGTGGGATGCTTGCGCCGCGCCTCGGTATGGCCGCTGACGTTCCCTCGCCCGACGCGCCCGAGCAATTGACTATGGCGGATATGATGGGCGCCATGGGTAGCATGGCAGGCATGGATCATGGTGGCAGCGTTGCGCCAACAGTGAATCGCAGTCAGCACTCTATGCCGGAAGGAATGACTATGGACGGTATGTCGTCCATGGATCACGGCGGACACAATATGTCCGCCGCTGCTGACAAGCAGCCTGCGCAGGTACGTGCTCGCCACGCCAAAACCGAATACGGCCCTAGCGTTGACATGCGAGTTGATTACCCACGCACCAATCTTGACGACCCCGGTGTTGGCCTACGCAACAACGGCCGACGCGTGCTGACATACGCCGATCTGCATACCCCGGGCGGGCCGTTGGACCCACGCGAGCCGGAGCGTGAAATTGAGTTACATCTCACCGGCAACATGGATCGCTTCGCTTGGTCGCTCGACGGTCTTGAGTTCGGCAAATCCAAGCCCATTCATTTTCGCCACGGCGAGCGTCTGCGTGTGATCTTAGTCAATGACACCATGATGGCTCATCCGATGCATCTACATGGCATGTGGCAGGAGCTGGAGAGTCCCGATGGGCGCTTCCAAGTCCGCAAGCACACCATCAACGTACAGCCCGCCCAGCGTGTGAGCTTTCTCATTACTGCCGACGCGCTCGGGCGTTGGGCCTGGCATTGCCATCTTCTTTATCACATGGATATGGGTATGTTTCGCGAAGTCGTGGTGGCGTAACGTGATGCACAGACAGGATTAAACAAAACAATGATGATGACGAGAGTGAAAATTAAGTGGGTAGCGGCTGTTGTTGCGAGCATCGTACTTTCGCCCGCTTGGGCTCAAAACGATGAGCATGCCCAGCACGGTAGTAAGCCATCCGTCGATAGCGCTACAGCGCCAACGGCAAGCGATGCTATGAGCCCGATGCCGGGTATGGATCACAGTGATATGAATCACAACGCGATGCCAGCGATGCCAGAGATGAAGCACGACATGCACGGTAGCGATACGCCCCCCAGCCAGGAACAAGATATGCGTGGCATGGCTCACGGCACGAGTGAGACGGGTGACATGGAAGATATGAACATGCGCGGTGGACCGCCCCCGCCTGACGCTCGCGATCCGCACGCCTATTCAGGCGGCTACGAATTAAGCCCCAATCACGCTCACATGGGTGATAACCACAACTTCGGTTTTTTCCTTGCCGACCGCTTCGAGGCGGTGCGTACGGACGAACATAGCTCGGCGGCCTACGATCTGCAGGGCTGGTACGGCCGAATTTATGATCGCGCCGTAATGAAGGCAGAAGGCGAGGTTGATAATGGCAGGCTTAGTGACGCGCGGTCAGAATTGCTGTGGGGCCATGCCATTGCCACTTTGTGGGACAGTCAGCTCGGCGTGCGTTATGACAGCGGCGGTGAGGGTTCGAATCAAACCTGGTTAGCGCTTGGGGTTCAGGGACTGGCGCCCTATTGGTTTGAACTGGACGCCACAGCTTATGTGGGCAAAGAGGGCCGCGCTGCGCTGACCTTAGAGGCAGAGTACGAGTTGCTGCTGACGCAGAAATGGATACTACAGCCGCGCATGGAAGCGGATTTTTATAGCAAAGCCGATGCCGAGCGAGGGCAAGGCTCAGGTTTATCCGAACTCTCCGCCGGTATCCGTCTACGTTATGAAATACGCCGTGAATTCGCCCCTTACATCGGCGTGGAATGGAGCAGTAAGTTCGGTGGGACTGCCGACTTCGCTCGCGTCGATGGCCTAGATACGGCGGAGACACAGGCTGTCGCCGGTATACGTTTTTGGCTCTAAATAGCCACTGAAAAAATTTAACCCAGATTTTCCATTAGCGTTTGTAGCGAGCACTAATGGAAAATCTGGGTTAAACGCTCATGGCGCGTTTTTCTTCTGTCTGGCATCCGCAATTCGCTTTTGAATGTTGACGCGCAAGCGTTGGGACGTTCGGTTGTGTTGATAGTAGTGTGAACTACGAGAAAAGAGGATTTAATCCATGTTTGAAATCATCCCCAATTGGCACCCCATCTTTGTACACTTTACCGTGGCGCTGTTTTCACTTGCAGTCGGACTTTTCGTGGTCACTCCATTCATCAAATCGCCGCTAAAGGAGCAATGGCTCATCGTGGCACGTTGGGCACTTTGGTTTGGCGCCGGGTTCACTGTGGTCACTGGCTTGACTGGTTGGTATGCCTTCAACACCGTCGCCCATGACACGCCATCGCATGCCGCCATGACCGACCACCGCAATTGGGCTATCGCTACAATCAGTTTGTTCCTGACACTCACTGCCTGGTCCATTTTTCGTGCCCGTCAAAACAAGGCTTTTGGTACATTATTCATCGCAGCAATGGTCATTGCCGGAGGGCTTTTGGGTTCGACCGCGTGGCATGGCGCTGAGTCGGTTTTTCGCTACGGTTTAGGTGTGATGTCACTGCCGAAAGTGGAAGGTGAAGGCCATGCTCACGAACACGCCGTAGGCGCCGAGCACGGTTCGGCAGATACACCAACAAGCGGGGATATGGGGGATATGAAGGGCATGCCAGACATGACCCCGCCACACCCTAGTGATGGTCACGCGCACGACGAGGACTCATCTCACTAATGATAGAGCTGCGGGAGGCGCGCAAATGCCTAAGTAATTACTGTCGGCGCCTCCCGCCCGCTCCAACGTTTAATGCTAGCCAATTGTTCAGCAAGGCCTATGAGTTCGTGTAGCACAACTTGCGTATCGAGAGAGTGTTTGGCGGCATCCGGTTCGAATTGCTCAAGGTAGACCCGTAAGGTTGCGCCTTCCGTGCCTGTGCCTGATAAACGAAAAACAATACGTGAGCCGTTTTCAAAGCCAATGCGCAGACCTTGGTTGGTTGTAATGCTTTCGTCTACGGGGTCGGTGTAACTGAAATCATCCGCATAGGCGACGCGATAATTACCAAACCTCGCACCCTTAAGTTCATTCAATTGATTACGCAGCTCTGTGATCAGGCTGTTGGCGGCGTTGCTATCGATAGCTTCGTAATCATGGCGTGAATAAACGTTGCGGCCAAAGGTTTTCCAATGGTCGCGAACAATTTGTTCGACGGACTGTTTTCTTGCTGCAATCAAATTCAACCAACACAGCACTGCCCACAAGCCATCTTTTTCACGCACATGATTGGAGCCCGTGCCAAAGCTCTCTTCGCCGCAAAAGGTGATTTTTCCTGCATCCAATAAATTGCCAAAGAATTTCCAGCCTGTAGGTGTTTCATAGCAAGGGATCTTAAGAATCTCGGCGACCCGATCGACTGCTTGGCTTGTAGGCATTGATCGCGCTACGCCGGTAAGCCCTTCGCGATAGCCTGGAATACGCCTTGCGTTGGCGGCAAGCACCGCGAGGCTGTCGCTGGGCGTTACAAAAAAGCGCTGGCCTAAGATCATATTGCGGTCACCGTCGCCATCGGAGGCGGCGCCGAAATCGGGTGCGTCGGGGCCTTGCATAAGGGCGACTAAATCTTTGGCGTAAACGAGGTTAGGGTCGGGATGTTCGCCGCCGAAATCCATTAATGGCTTGCCGCGCATTACGCTGCCTGCAGGTGCTCCAAGTTGTTGTTCCAAAATAGCGTGTGCATACGGTCCAGTAATCGCGTGCATCGCATCGAAGCGGAGGCGAAAACCGCTGCGTAAAAATTCTGCGATGCGATTGAAATCAAACAGCTGTTGCATCAATTCTGCATAATCGGCAACCGGATCAATGACAGTGACGAGCATTCTACCTAGGTGGCTGTCGCCGAGTTGGCTTACGTCAACATCTGCTGCATCTAGAATTCGATAGCTGGTGAGTGTGGTGCTGGCCTGATAAATGGCCTCGGTAATTTTCTCCGGCGCTGGTCCGCCGTTGCTAGTATTGTATTTAATACCGAAATCGCCATCGGGACCACCGGGATTGTGGCTGGCGGATAAAATGATTCCACCGAAGGCGCTATTTTTTCGTATGATGCAGGATGCGGCTGGCGTCGAAAGCAAACCATCACGTCCAACCAGCGCGCGACCAAAGCCCGCTGCAGCCGCCATTTTCAAAATGACCTGAATCGCTTCGCGGTTATAGAAACGGCCATCGCCGCCAACGACCAACGTTTGTTGCGAGTAGCCCTCTAAAGCATTGAATATGGCTTGAACGAAATTTTCTAAATAATGAGGCTGACGGAATACGGAAACTTTTTTCCGCAAGCCGGATGTGCCAGGCTTTTGGCCGTCTAGTGGCGTTGTGGGGACAGTGCGAATTGTCATAACCTTTCCCTTTGTTTGGAACTACATTCAACCATAGCAGCTCGCTGAAATCGAGTTCCGAGGATTACCTACCTATCGTCGCAACTGCATTCCACACGCAGATATAAATGTCTATAATTAGCGTCTTACGCAAGTTCCGCAGTATAAGAGGAATAACTGGCCCATGAATACCGCTATACAAAAAGAAACTTTAGATTTTCAGGCCGAAGTTGGTCAATTGCTTAAATTGATGATTCACTCTCTTTATTCCAATAAGGAGATTTTCCTGCGTGAACTGATTTCCAACGCCTCGGATGCCGCGGATAAATTACGCTTCGAAGCGCTGACTGATAATGCTTTATACGAAAGCGACGCAGAGCTGAAGATTCGCATCGCGTTTGACCAGGAAAGCCGCACCATCACCGTATCGGACAACGGTATTGGCATGAATCGCAATGAAGTAATGGAAAATATTGGCACAATCGCCAAGTCCGGCACGCGCCAATTTTTGGAATCCCTTACCGGCGATCAAACTAAAGATATGCGCCTGATAGGTCAATTTGGCGTAGGTTTTTATTCCGCGTTTATCGTCGCTGACAAAGTGACTTTAACCACCCGCCGCGCCGGACTGGGTGCCGAACATGGTGTGCGTTGGGAATCGAGTGGGGAAGGCAGCTACACTTTAGAGACTGTCGACAAGGCAGCACGTGGTACGGATATCGTATTGCACTTACGTGAAGGCGAAAACGAGTTTTTTAATAATTACCGGCTGCAAACAATCATTCGCAAATATTCTGACCACATTTCCTTGCCGATTATCATGAAGGCAGATGCGGAAGGGAAAAAAGGTGAGGATGAAACCGTAAACCGTGCTTCGGCGTTGTGGGCGCGGCCCAAGAAAGACATTTCAGAGCCCGAGTATTACGAATTTTACAAACATGTCGGACACGACTTTGAAGATCCATTGGCTTATGTACATAGTCATGTTGAAGGCAAACAGTCCTATACAACCTTACTCTATATCCCCAAGCGTGCGCCCTTTGATCTGTGGGACAGGGATAAGCGTCATGGCATAAAACTTTACGTAAGGCGGGTGTTTATTACCGACAGCGCCGAGCAGTTGATGCCCAATTATTTGCGTTTTGTCCGCGGTGTAGTCGAGTCCGACGATTTGCCCCTCAATGTATCGCGCGAAATCCTTCAGCATAACAAGATCCTCGATAATATTCGGGCCGCATCGGTTAAAAAGATGTTGGGATTGTTGGAGAATATCGCGAGCAACGAAGCCGAGAAGTACGCGACTTTTTGGCAAGAGTTTGGGCGGGCATTGAAGGAAGGCCCTGGTGAGGATTTTGCCAATCGCGAGCAAATTGCGAAGCTCCTGCGCTTCTCTTCGACGCATACGGACAGTGAAACGCAGGATGTGTCGTTGCAGCAGTACATTGAACGTATGAAGCCGGGGCAAGAAAAGATTTATTTCGTCACCGCTGAAGGGTTTGCTTCCGCCAAGCACAGTCCACATCTGGAGATATTCCGCCGCAAAGGCATCGAAGTATTATTAATGTCAGATCGTGTCGACGAATGGTTAATGACCCATTTGCAGGAATTTGAGAGTAAACCGCTGCACTCCGTCGCCAAAGGCGATCTTGATTTGGGAAATTTGGAAGATCAGACGGAGAAAGACGAACAGAAAAAGGCGGCTGACGAATTCAAAGATTTAGTGAGCAAGATTAAGGACGCGTTAGGAGATCGTGTAAAGGAAGTGCGCATTACGCATCGACTCACCACGTCGCCAGCATGTCTCGTCGTCGGCGAGCACGACATGAGCGCGCATTTAGAGCGACTCTTGAAGGGCGTGGGGCAAAACATGCCGGGCACGAAGCCGATCTTGGAAATTAATCCGCAGCACCCCTTGGTCATCAAGTTAAAAGACGAAGGAGATGAGCGACGTTTCAGCGATTGGGCGCATATTTTATTTGATCAATCATTATTAAATGAGGGCGGGCAACTGGATGACCCGGCCGGATTTGTGAAACGCTTAAATGAGTTGCTGGTGTTGCTTAGCGAAAGATAGTAAGGACACTAGGCGCTGAATCTGCGAGAGAATGACCTTCGTGGCCGCTTGATATTTGGACGTACATACCGTAAAGTAAGGATTCCTTACTTTCAGTGAAATGCCAATATGCTTGCAAAAATCACTTCGAAAAACCAGCTCACGCTGCCCAAGAGCGTGACCACTGCCGTTGGCCCTGCGGAGTATTTCGATGTAGAAGTCCGTAATGGGCAAATCCTACTGACCCCAGTGCGTATCCAGCGCGGCGATGCCGTGCGAGCCAAACTGGCCGAATTAGATTTGCAACAGCAGGATATTGACGCTGCGGTGGCGTGGGCGCGGCAGACATCGAAAACCACGTCGGCCAGCCAAACGCCCCCAAGCCAAGTAAAACGCCGCCGCAAGAAATGACCAAGCCGCGTCCACCCCGCGTGGTGATCGATACTAATCTGGTGCTATCTGCGTTGGTTTTTGCTCAAGGAAGGCTGGCGCCATTGCGCCATGCCTGGCAAGCCGGACGTTGCCAATCCCTCGTATCCAGGGACACGGCGGCAGAACTGATTCGGGTGCTTGCCTACCCCAAGTTCAAACTCTCTGCTGCAGAGCAGCAAGAGTTGCTCGCTGACTATTTGCCCTACTGCACCACGCTGCGCATGCCTGCCAAAATGCCTACAACGCCTATCTGCCGCGACCCGTTCGACGTGCCCTTTTCGCAACTTGCCGTTGTGGGTGAAGTAAACTTTTTTGTCACCGGCGACCAAGATTTACTGAGTCTCGCCAGCCACTTTACCTGCCCCATTATCACCGCTGATCAATTCATGGAAACGCTAAACCTGTGATCTACCTAAGGTGACCTACGAGCACTAATGGAAAATCTGGGTTAATCCGCTACGACCGCGAAGGCGGGTGCCCAGCAATGTAAGCTGGTTCCCCGCCTTCGCGGAAGTGG